>JADFZT010000013.1 GCA_015232395.1 Magnetococcales bacterium
CGCCGTCCCCCCTTGTCAGAGGTTCGAATCAAAGATTACACCGGCGACATGGTCACTTTCGAATTCAAGGACTACCGGAATTATGGCAGCAAGGTGCTGAACACCGTGCGGACTTTCGAATTCATCAAAAGGCTGACTCGTCACATTCCTCCTCATTATTTCAATGTCATAAGGCACTACGGCATCCTGGCAAGTCGGGTCAAATCCATCTACAAAACGATCACTGACAAACTGTTGGGCAACCTCCCAGGTGTGGAGAGAACTCCTGATTGGAGGGAACGGCAGATGGCGTTCAAAGGGCGGGATCCTCTCGTTTGCAGAATCTGCCAGAAGGTCATGAAGCTCGTTTCAATCCATTCGCCCAATCCGCTGTTTTGGGTCAAGCAGAGACTCCAGGCCGCTTTTCCATAAGCCTCTCTTTCAGAGTCGAAATGCGCCTTGTAATCAGGGGTTTGCTCATTTTCCGATCAGATCGCAGGAAATGATCCTGAAATCCGGATCACAATCGACCCTCAGTCCAAAAAACAAGCCATCAGACAAATGAATTTCCAATTAGGATGGCTAATCTCCAACTTTGTTTTTCCGAAACATTCCAAATATCCTTCATGTGAACCAGGATAGGGCAAAATGGGGTCGGTCACAAGAATGACCTCTCACCACTGTTTTTGCTAAGAAATCAGGAATTCACCACCCACAGGGATGTACAAACAAGAAAGCACAATCAGTAGCCCTCTCGTTTCGAACGCCCTGTTTTCCGGCAGTCCGCAGAGGCCAGGATCGAATAGGAAACCACCCTAATGTGATCCTCTTGACGAGCATCCCAATCCAGGAATCGGTCCGCATTCTTCATAGCTGAATAGTCCAGTCCTTCACCGAGCACATCCATCCAACCAGCGGCTTGGTAAAGACTCATCTCTTCCCAGAAGCTCCCCTTGCCAACGACCACCAAGCTGCCAAGTTCCCCATAATCTCTGGCGGCACAGCTGTCCTGCATCAAGTCATCCGCATTCTGAAAGACAGCTGCCAACACCGCCAACTCATTACCTGACTTATCCTCCAAAGTTTCGATCTGCACAGTTCCGGGAAGACCCAATTGTGAGGAAGCAGTGATGGCGGATTCTGCATCGACCACCAGGTTGTCCGCCACCAAGGTGATGTTCCCCCCTGCGCCGCCATGGGCGTTGGCGGTGACTGTGCTGTTTTCCACAATCACAAAAATGGGATCAATTTCGATGTTGCCACCGCTGCCCACGCCTCCCTGCACGCTGGAAGTGATCGCGCTATCCGTTAGTTGAATGAGGTTGACGGCCTGGATAGTAATATTGCCACCGTCGGCATTTTGTGTAGAGGTAGCGATATCACCATTGTCCAGGATAATGGCGTCGTCGGACATAACCACCACATCTCCAGCCTGCCCACTGTTTTCCTCCTGACCGCTGCTACCGCTGACGATGACACCACCATCGGTGATGGTGATGGAAGTAGCTGTAACGGTAATATCCCCCCCCTTGCCCTGGTCAACAGTAGTGGCAGAAACCTCCCCCCCATCGGTGATTTGTAAAAATGGCGTGGTGATATCGATGTTGCCGCCATCACCTGATCTATGGGATTGGGCCACGATAAAGCTCTGTGTTCCAGAGACTGCAACCATTTCCTCAGTCGTGATGCTGATGCTACCACCAATGCCGTCGTCATAAGCATTGACACTAATCGCCCCCGCATCAGTAACCAGCAGTGTATCGGATGAAAGTATAATGCTGCCGCCATCGCCTGTTCCCTGGGTTTGAGCAGAAATGGCCGACACATCATCAGCGATATGGACGGTATCCCCCACCTCGATGATAATGTCTCCCCCCTGACCTTCACCCAAGGTACTGGCGGAAATGGCCCCTTGGTTGGTGAGTGAAAGCGTCTCTGATGAGAGATGGATGCTACCCCCCGTTCCGGTTCCCCGGGTTTGGGCAGCGATACCCGTCAATTCACCGGAAATTTGGATGGCCTCTTCGACTTCCAAACTGATGTTGCCACCCAGGCCTTCAGCAATCGTAATGACGGAGATTCCCCCTCCATCGATCAGGGATAGATTATGGGCAGAAACATAAATGCTGCCGCCATCTCCCGCTCCCAGAGTGGAAGCGGCAATCCCGCTCATTTCACCGGAGATAGAAATATCCCCTTCAACCTCTATGTTAATATTTCCACCGGCACCTTGGTCCGTAGCTCCGGCAGAAATATTTCCCTTGTCGGTGAGAAAAAGGTTTCCAGAGGAGATAGAAATATAACCTCCAGCACCCTCCCCATGGCTTTCAGCCACGATGCCGGTCGGGTATGGCGTATTACCGGAAATCCAAATATCACCTGAAACCTCCAAGGTGATGTTGCCACCGATACCTTCGCCAAATGTGGTGGCTGAAAGGCCTCCGCCATTCGAAAGGGAGAGATTTTCTGCTGAGACGGAAATATCTCCCCCATCGCCGGATCCAATAGCTGCCGCAGCAATGCCCGTGTCCGCACCTGAGATGGTAATTTCATCCATACCCACGATATTCAGCACCCCTCCAGAACCGGAGCTATAGCTGTTGACGGAAATCACACCCCCACCCGAAATTGACAGCGTTCCGGATGAAAGCTGAATAGCCCCCCCGGCCCCCGCTCCCAGAGAATCAGCGCTAATGACCGCCGAGCTACCTGAAACCGCAGTCCCATTTGCCACCTGGATATCGATATTCCCGGCCAACCCCTCTCCATATGTGTTTACAGAAATCCGTCCGGTATTGGACACCTCCAGCTGACCGGCAGAGAGGAAAATCTCTCCACCAGCACCCAAGCCATAAGCCTCGGCAGAAACAGAAGAAGAAATCAGGGCCTCATTCCCAACAGTGATGACAATGTCTCCCCCAGCCCCGGCATCTGTGCTAATGGTGGAAATTGATCCACCATTCACCACCGAAAGCGTACCTGCCAAGAGCGTCACCCGACCGCCATCGCCACCCCCCAGCGAACCCGCAGAAACACTCCCATAGGTGGAAACAACCATTCCACCCGCCACGTCCATGGTGATATCCCCTCCCACTCCCTCCCCAGAGGTGTTGGCGGAAAGTGCCCCATAGTTGGCCAGAGTGAGACTGCCTGCTGAAAGCGTAATGTTCCCAGCATCACCACTGTCTAGAGCTTCAGAGGTGATGCCAGTCGAAAATCCAACGATGGCGATATCATCTGCCGCCACCAAAAACAGATCTGCTCCCTCCCCCTCACCCAGTGATCCGGTCTTGATCTTGCTACCACCGATCATTTCCAAGGTATTCGCGGTGATGTAGACGTCAGACCCTCGCCCGCTGCCATCGGTCACACCGGATATTATTCCCCCAGAGGTCAGGCTCAACCCGTGAGTCAACTGAATAGCTATCAGACCACCATCCAAGTCACCTCTGGTTTCAGATAAGATGTTGGCGTCATCCACAGTCAATTGACCGCCCTGGATATGGATCTCACCTCCACCATCATCGGATGTATAAATATAGCTATTCCGCGACAGTTCAATCTCACCCATACCGTCGAGATCGACAGTTTCTAGGCCACTACCGGTTAAGACCACCTCCCCGGCAGAGTCCACGGCAGCCAAGTTGATCCGTCCGCCCTCGGCTGCGATGACAGCGCCATCGATCTCCAAGTCTCCGGCAATGATCGATAAGGTTTCCCCCGCCTCGACCCGCAAACTCCAAGTGATGTCACCAGCGCCCGTCACCCGAATGGCTGCTGGATCGTCACTTAAAAAACCAAATGCTTCCGGAGCTGAGGTGGAAAACAGCCCCTCATTGCCCAAATCAGCATAAAACCGCTCCTGACCATCAAACCCCAAATAATCAGCGGTGGTGACGTGAAATGAGCCGGAAAGATCCAGGGAGGCGTTTTCCCCAAACATCACCCCGTTGGGATTGAGCAGATAAAAGGCCGCCCCATCGATGGTGGAAATAATGGTCCCATCGATCCAGGAGTCGTTGCCGCCGGTGACCCGGCTGATGATGTTGGAGACCGAATCGGAACTACTGAAGGTGGCTGATTCGTTGGTTTCGAGGTTGAACTCGCTAAAGCTGTGGAAGAGGTTGCTGCCGGAGAGGGAGCCCATATCAGAGGTGATGGCATAATCCCCAGCCACCGGGCTTAAGGCACCCACCTGCTCTGGATGGAGAGAACCATCGAGAACGATGCCGTCACCGGATCCGGCCCAAGCCACCATGGGTGCAGAAAATAGACAGGCTGATAGAAGGAAAAACGAAAAACAATTGTTCATTATCATAAAAAATGCCTGACGATGAAATAATGACTTGGAACAATATACACCCTCACATTTCCCTGGTTGGGATGTCCCAATGCACTGTCAAGTTGGCCCCCAGCCCGCCATCGTGGTAGATTTTCACCATGGACACGACGCCCTCACTCTACCATGGATTCCGTTTCCCTGGCGAAATAATCAGCCACGCAGTTTGGCTCTGCTTCCGTTTCACTCTCAGCTATCGAGACGTGGAGGAAATCCTGGCCTCACGAGGGGTTATCGTGACTTACGAATCCATCCGTCAGTGGAGCCTTCATTTCGGTCAGGATTACGCCAAAAAGATCCGGGCCAGGCAGGGCCAACCTGGGGATGAGTGGTTTATGGATGAAGTGTTTATCAAGATCAATGGTAAGCAGCATTACCTCTGGCGGGCCGTGGATCAGGATGGAGATGTGCTGGATATCCTGGTCCAAAGCCGTCGGAACGCCAAAGCTGCCAAGAAATTTTTCCGCAAACTGCTCAAAGGGTTGCAGTTCAGTCCCAATAAGATCGTGACCGATAAACTCGGCAGTTATGGTGTCGCTCTGAAGGAAATGGACTTGGGGGTGGACCACGACACCAGCCAGTACCAGAACAACAGAGCTGAGAACTCGCACCAGCGAACGCGTCAGCAGGAACGACAGATGCGAAAATTTAAATCACCAGGCCACGCTCAGCGCTTTCTCTCAACCCACGGACCGATTAACATTCTTAGCCGCCAAGACCGTCACCTGATGTCCGCTTCCTCCTATCGGGAATTACGGAATCGTGGTTTTTTCGGAGTGGGAGGTCATTACCGGAATGACGTCCTAAAGCTGAAGAAAGCCAAGTCTGTGTGCTGGGCTGTGGAGACCGGCTTGACCGTATTTTGCTCAACTTGACAAAACCCTTGGCTCACATGAATTGATTTCAATCCGGTTTCAGCCTACTTTGTTTTTTGGAAAGGGGGGCAAGCGAAAATCCTCCCTGGGGGAGACTATCCGGAGAATAAGAGGTGTGTGATGGGGGAGGGATCCAAACCAGTCATTTTGGTTGTCGATGATGTGCCAGCCAATATCAAAATGGTCGCCGCTATCCTGCAAGGACTCTATGACCTGCGTATCGCCTTGAATGGGGTGGATGCCTTGAAAATTGCAGGCTCCCAAAAGCTGGATCTGATTTTGTTGGATGTGGTGATGCCCGGGATGGATGGCTATGCTGTTTGTAAGCAACTGAAAAACAATCCGGCCACCCGGGACATTCCGGTGCTTTTTATTACTGGGCATGCCGATGACGCTGAGACCAGACGGGGGTTGGATCTGGGGGCTGCAGATATTCTCCGCAAGCCCCTGAAACCCGATTTGCTACGGGCTTCGGTGGTGGCCCAACTGGCCTGATGGCTTGGGAGGGGGGCTGTTTTTTTCAGGCCGAGACTGAATTATTTGGCACATCATTTTCCTGTAGGGAGTTATGAAAATCTATTTGACGGCTGTGGGACTTTTTGCACTTCTCCTGCCCCAATCAGCTCTGGGAGAGCAGTTGCTGTTTTCCACTCGGGTGGAAGAGCCCCCCGTGATCGACGGTCAGGCGGAGGATCCCGCCTGGGCTCAAGCCAAAGGGATCAGCACCCAGGACCGGGTGACCCGAAAGCATATCCTGCTCAAATCCGTTCACACCGCTGAGAAGGTTTTTTTTCTGGCCCGCTTTGCGGATGATGCCCCGGAGCAGGAACATAAAAATCTTCTTTGGGATGAGGCCCTTGAGATGTATCGGGTGGGCCCTAAACGGGAGGACAGCTTCGTCTTTAAATGGAATATGGAACCCTATCCCGTGGATCTGACCCTGACCGGGGATACCGCCTACCGGGCAGATATCTGGTTTTGGAAGGGAGCCCGGACCGATCATGCCGGTTATGCCGACGATAAGATCCAGTTTTTGAGTGAGTTGCGTCGAAAGCAAGCCAAAAGAGTGCTCACCAAAAAGGGACGGCTGCATTATTTGACCCGCATGGGGGATAAAGGCGATGCCGCCTATGAAACCCAGCTTCAGGAAAATTATAACGGTCCTGAAATCCCGCAGTTTCGCTTCAAAAAACCTACCGGCAGCCGGGCTGACGTTCAGGCCAAGGGGGCGTGGCAGGAGGGGACCTGGACCATTGAGTTTGGTCGCAAACTCAATACCGGTCACGGGGATGATCTGGCGTTTGTCCTCCCTGGGCGCTACCAGTTCGGGGTGTCCATTTTTGAAATTGCCGGACGCAAAGCCAATCCCAAAATCGATAAGCCCCTCTATGGCAGTGGTGAGGTGGGTGAAGCGTTGATGCTGGTATTCGAGTAGATCCATGCCATGAACAGAGTGCCGTTCCATGTGGCGAAAAATATCGGTTTTATCCTGCTGTTTGGCATACTCGCCGCCGTGATTGGCTCCTCCATCCGTCACCACGAAGATTCCGCGCAATCCCTCAACACCCTGATCAACGAACTGACCCCTCTCAATAAAAAATTGCAGCTGGTCAATACCCATCTCAATACCGCCCGGGAAGATTTTCAGATCTACACCCGGTTGGAGCGTATTGGTGGAGATGATCTTCTGGGGCCTTTGGGCTTTTTGAACAACCGGTTGCGAGAGATGGAAAGAATGCTGGCTGATGAGGGAATCAATTTTACCCAGGGATCCTTTGTTAAACCGGCTAAAACCATCCGCCTGGCTCTTTTTACTCATCTTGAGGAGTTGGAAGAGACGGGGGATCCGACCAGTGATACCAGCCTTGTCCTGCTGGAAGCCATTGAGACCGAGTCGGTCCGTCTGAGGGGAGTTTTGCAGGGGTTGCTCAATCAGATGATCAAGGATAGACCCAACTCTGAGTTGATCCCGTTTATTCACACCGTTTCCCAATCTCTGGCGAGTTTTGACGAACTTTTCAATAGATATTCTGTTCAGGAATATCTGCAACTTGATGACGCTATTCAGGCGGTAACCCGTGCGGGTCAACTGCTGGAAGAGATGAACCTGGGGGCCGTGGTTTTTCAGGATGAGGTGCGTATTGGCGGATTCGTTCAGGAGCTTAAACGGGTTTTGAAGCGTTACCGGATCACTTTGGCTGGTTACCAGGATGAAATCGAGCGGGGCGGGGATCATACCGATACCTTGGTGATGATCCAGGAGGTGGCCTCCCGGGTTTGGGCCCAGATTGAGGAAAAGCTCTACGTCATCAACCACCGCATCGAACGTTACAGCGAGACCACTCAAAAGCGCATCGCCACCCTCAATGAGCAGCGCAAGGAACGATTTTTGTGGATATCGGGGCTGGCTCTTGTGGTTGGTATCCTGATCTCCTGGTGGTTGGGGCGGGTGCTGGGACAGCGGATGGAGGCTTTGGCCCAGGGGGCTCAAGCGTTTGCCCGGGGGGAGTTGGATCATCGGATTGCCCTTTCAAGCCGGGATGTGTTTGCGCAGTTGGGGCAGGCTTTTAACGATATGGCGGTCAAACTCCGGGAAAAGGAGGCTGCCCTGGAGGAAAATCTGCAATCCCTGGAGAGTCGGGTGGCGGAACGGACCCGGGAGCTGGAAGAAGCCGTCACCCGGGAGGGGGAGGCCAATCGTACCAAAAGCCATTTTTTGGCCAACATGAGCCACGAAATTCGTACCCCCATGAACGCTGTCATGGGGCTCACCGATCTGGCTTTGGAAACCACCCTGCCCCCCAGGGGGCGTGACTATCTCAATAAAATTGCCGACGCTTCCCGTTCGTTGCTGCGTATCATCAACGACATTCTCGATTTTTCCAAAATAGACGCTGGCAAGCTCGATCTGGAGATGACCGGGTTTCATCTGCGGGATATTTTTCCCCGGTTGGGTAATCTGTTTCGGGAGCAGATTGCGGAAAAAAATCTTGAATTGATTCTGGACGATGCCCAGGGTGCCCGGGTGGCCCTGATCGGGGATTATCTGCGGCTGGAACAGATATTGATGAATCTGATCAGCAACGCCATCAAGTTTACCGAATCCGGCGAGGTGGTGGTGCGTGTGGCTTGGCAGGAGATGGCCGATGAGAGGGTGGAACTCTCTTTCTGGATTGAGGATAGCGGTATTGGCATGACCAGCGAGCAGGTGGAACGTCTGTTCAATCCTTTTGTCCAGGCAGACTCCTCTACCACGCGTCGCTTTGGCGGTACGGGTTTGGGGCTCTCCATCAGCAAGCGGTTGGTAGAGTTGATGGGGGGGCGGATCCGGGTGGACAGTCGTCCGGGGAATGGTTCGATTTTTTTCTTTTCCGTCCCATTCCAGAGGTGGCCGGAGGCGGAAGGGAGGGGGTTGATTCTGCCTGAAGAGATTCGGTGCCAAAAGGTGCTGGTGGTGGATGATCATCCCAAAGCACAGGCAGGGGTGATGGCGCTTTTCGATGGCTTTGAGATGGCGGTTTCCGGGGTGGGCTCCCCAGAAGAGGCGATCCAGGCGGTGGCGCACTCCTTGGAGGAAGGCGCCCCATACCAGTTGGTGGTGGTGGACTGGCTGATGTCGGGTATGGATGGGGTCGTCACTCTGGGTCAAATGATTGATTTTTTCCAGAAAAACGACGCTCCCCTCCCCAAAACCCTCCTTTTGACCCTTTCAGGTCGGGAAGAGGAGATCAAGAACCATCCCAGATCCCAGGTGGTGGGCGGGACGATGGCCAAGCCCATCACCTATGCCGATCTTTATGAGAGTTTGCTCGCCCTTTATGGCCAGAGCCTGGGAAATAGCAACCTCCTGGAACGGGATGGGGTGGACCCGGACAGCGTGGCCCAACAGGTTGCCGGTGCCAAAGTGTTGCTGGTGGAAGACAACGCCATCAATCGTCAGGTGGCGGGGGAAATGTTGCGGGGGGTGGGGCTCGACGTGGAGATGGCGGTCCATGGTGTCCAAGCGGTCGAGATGGTGGCGGAAGGGGATTATGAACTGGTCCTCATGGATATTCAGATGCCCCGCATGGATGGCTATGCCGCGACCCGGCGCATTCGCAAGGGGCTGAAGCGGGATGACCTGCCGATTCTGGCCATGACTGCCCACGCCATGTCCGGGGATCGGGAAAAATCCCTGGCGGCGGGTATGGATGATCACATCACCAAACCCATCGACCGCAAGCAGCTTTTTGCCTGTCTTAAGCAGTGGATTCCCCATCGGGAGAGAGGGGAATCCATGGCGGTTTCGGCCAAACGGATTCCAGTAGTTAAAACACCTCAGGCTGACAGCTCTCCTGCGGGCAGTCTGCCCGATGCGATCCCGGGGGTTGATCTGGTGTCAGCGTTGGCCCGTTTGAACGGTAATCAGCGGCTGTTGCGTTCGATATTGTGTGAATTTTATCGGGATTTCAGAGCATCCGGAGAGATGGTTCGCCAGGGGCTTCTGGGGCGCCGCAAAGAGGATGCCGACGAGGCGGCCCGCCTGCTCCATACCATCAAGGGGATGGCGGGAAACATGTCGGCAGGTCACCTCTTTGAAGCGGCTCGAACCCTTGAGCTGGCGATCAAGGAAGAACAGAAGGAGAGGTGGTTGGAGCTGATGGAGCGGTTTGATGGGGCGTTGGCGGTGGTGATGTCAGCCATTGAGCCCATGACCTTCTGCCAGAAGGTGCCTGTGGATCAAAGCCAAGGGGATGATCTGGTCGCCTTTGAGGGGGAGGAGGGGGCTGGTTCCGGGGAGGCTCCTGCTGCTCCCAGGGATCTGTCTGCTTCTTTGGACCATCTTGCCGGATTGTTGGAAAATGCCAGCTTTGAGGCTCAGGAGGTGTTTGAGGCTCTCCAGGCAACCCTGGTGGGGCGGGGAAAGGAGAGCGACAGGGCGTTGGAGCAGCTGGCCCAAGCTATTGATCGGTTTGATTATAAATCCGCCCGGGAGATTTTTTCGGGGTTGGTGGCGGGGTTGGGTGTTTCTCTTGGGGAGGATGGGTAGGGGATCAGTCGGTTTTTCGTGCAGGCTTCTCCTCCGCCTGCAATCTTTGGATCGCCGCCGCCATTTTTTCAGTCGCCTGCAACCGGCTCTCTTCCTTCAATATATAGCAGCTCTATCTCAAAACTGGACACTCTTCCCTGACTCGTCATCCCCGCGAAGGCGGGGATCCAGGGAGCTGATGATTGCCTCAAGGAAAAACCAAATCTTCAAGAAAGGCCAGTATTTTGCTGAAAGTGATGCAAGATTTGGAAAGGTTTGTGCCAGACTCCCTGGATTCCCGCATTCGCGAGAATGACGGCAAAAATGCAACGGCATATGTCTAATTCTTGATTTGAATGGCTATAAAGTCATTTCTAAAATTGAATGCACCGTACATCTGTTTGTGACAAAGATACGGGGTGGTCATTCATTCGCCAGAATGGGGGAGGCAAAGCGCTCAATGGCTGCCAGGAGATCTTTTTTCTTGATGGGTTTGGTCAGGTGGGCGTTGCAGCCGGCATCAAGGCTTTTTTGGGCGTCGCCATCCAGGGCGTGGGCGGTGAGGGAGAGGATGGGGGTGCTTGTTTTGCGTTGGGTATCCTCCCAGGCACGGATGCGGCGGGTAGCCGTATAGCCATCCATCACCGGCATCTGCATATCCATGAGAATGAGGTCGAAGGTGTCCTGCTGGATGCGTTGCAAAGCCTGCTGCCCATCCCAGACCATCTCCAATTGGTGGGGGGAGCGTTTCAAATAGGCCTGAATCAACATCCGGTTGTCTTCGGAATCTTCTACCAGCAAAATTCGCACCCCTTGTGAGCTGAGCGTTGGATCCATCTCCCGGCTGAGTGTGGCCGGGGAGGCGGGGGGGGCTGCGGGGTTCAGGGGGAGAGTGAAACGAAAGAGACTGCCTTTCCCGGGGGTGCTGGAAACCTGGATATGGCCCCCCATCAGCGCCACCAGCTGTCGACAGATCGCAAGCCCCAATCCAGTGCCGCCAAAGCGGCGGGTCACCCCGGCATCCGCCTGGGTAAACTTGTCAAAAATGGCCTCCTGGTGCTCCAGGGCAATGCCAATGCCGGAATCCCGAACCTGAAAGAGAAGCCTGGGTGTGGGTGCTTCCAGAAGCGTTATCTGAATACTCACTTGGCCGGTGTCGGTAAATTTGATGGCATTTTCCACGAGGTTGATCAGCACCTGGCGCAACCGGGAGGAGTCTCCTGCAATATGGGTGGGGATTTCCGAGGCCATTTCCAGGGTGAGCTCTATCCCTTTATGAGCGGCTTTGGGGGTGAGCATCCCCACCACTTCCGTCGCCAGCTGCCGGGGGTCGAAGGGGATCGATTTCAGGTCCAACTGGCCCGCTTCGATTTTGGATAGATCGAGAATGTTGTTGATCAACTCCAGCAAGGAGGCCCCCGCCTGCTGCTGTTTGCTGAGATAGCCCTTCTGTTCGCTGTCGAGAGGGGTCTCCAGGAGCAGATCTCCCATGCCGATCACCACGTTCATGGGGGTGCGGATTTCGTGGCTCATGGCGGCCAAAAATTCGCTCTTGGCGCGATTGGCCTGTTCTGCCTCGGTTTTGGCCCGGGTGAGGGCCTGTTCATCCTGCTTGCGTTCGGTAATGTCCCGCACGATGCCTTCGATGGCTATCGGTTGGCCGTCGTCATCCACCACCAGCACGTTGCGTTGATTGAGCCAGCGGGTTTCTCCTGATTGATGGATAATCTGATACTCATAGCTGGGGGGCATGTGGCCTGAAATCAGATTGCGCCATTCCCGATTAAAATAGTCGTGCCAGTCGGGATGCATGATCTTTTGAACCAAGATGGGGCGGGCATAAAATTCTGCGGGGGTATAGCCGGTCAGTTTGGTGATCGCTGGACTGACATATTCATAGCGTCCATCGGGCAGGGACATGCGATAGATGGCGTCCGGGGCATTTTGGGCCAAGCGGCGGAATCGGGCTTCGTTTTCCCTGGCTTCCCGAAACGCATGGGTGATTTTTTCAAACCAGCCCTGCCAGGCTGAGGGAGCTGTGGGCAGGTTTGGATCTTTACCGGCGGCTTCCTGGTCGATATGGGCTACCAGAGCCAGAGCCGGATGGATAAAACGCCGGGCAAAGAAAATATAGACCACCACCAGGGCCATCCCCACCCCCAGGAGCAGAAGCAGTGGCGTGATCAGGTGGCGGCGGAGATCCTTGAGCAGACTCTCTTCCGGCACCACATAGACCAGCTGCCAGGGAGTGGTGGAGATAGGGGTGTTGAAAATGCGATATCCGGTTAGTGAAACTTCTTTGGGGATTGGGCCAAAGGTCAGGGGGGGTGAGGAAATAGCCAGTTGATCCGGCAGGAGTTGCTGAAATGAGCGTACGCCGGGTAAGGTTCCCAAATCGATGTGGGAGTGGCCGAGTACTTGGTTTTGCTGGCTGAGCAGATAAAAACGCCCTTCGGGATGGGGGGGATGTTTCAAAAATCCACTGAGAAAGCCCAAGGCGATATCCCCGGCCACCACGCCCCGAAATTGATCATCGGTGTAGACCGGCAGGGCATAACTGATAAAAAGTCCCGCCCCAGCCAGATCCAGATAGACATCGGACCAGTAGGGTAGTCGATGGGGATTGTTTTCCGGCAGGCCCTGGGTCCAGTAAGGCGCGGTCAAGGCGGCTCCAGCCATGCCGGTGATGTTGCCATAAACCTGTTGGACCTCTTTTTCCAGAATAGGGGGATAGATCGCCCCATAGACCGGATGGCCCCCTTGAAGGTAGATATAGCTCAAAAACGGGGTGGTTTTGACTGCTGCTACCATAAAGGGCAGGAGTCCCAGGGCGGCATTCAGCTCCTGGCGCTGGAATTCATTGAGTTGATCCAGCCGACCCAAGCCGTGGAGATTGCCGGTTTCGGCCAGATCCAAATCATGCTGGCCAAACTCCAGGGAAAAATAGTTTTCTTCCCGGCGCTCTCCCATCCGGGCAAAGAGCGGGTGGGGTGGGAGGTTGGCCTGGTCTTGCAGCTGGATGGTGGTCAAGTGGTGAAGCTCCACCACCCGGTCGATGGCGGCTTGTAGAGCAGCCTCCAGGCGATAGGTGCGGTTGTTCAGGCGTTCCGCCGTCACTTCACTGACCTGGGCGCTTTCCCGGAGATATTCCCGGACCCCGGCAGCCAGCAGCACCCCGGCCACAAACAGGGCGATGATCGATGCCCCAAAATAGTAGTGGCGGGAGAGGGGGGCAGGGGGGATATTGCCGATTTTTCGCGGCATGAAGGAGGAAACCTTGTCGTTTTGGTTTTGAACCTTCGTGACGTTATCTTATCAGAAGGAAAAAATCCAACACTCAGAAGTGGGATGATCTGGTGGGTGCCCAAGAGAAGGGTGTAAAAACAAATTTGTAGAAATGTCTGTAACAAATTGAAAACCCCCTTTGCCAATTGGTTCAAAATTTCATAATTTGACATTTGTCGGAAATTCTCTTTTCTCCAAACCCTAATGTAGAGGCGTCATGGCACAAATCACTCTCAAAGGCAATCCCATCAACACCGTTGGCTCTCTCCCCGCCGTGGGTAGCGATGCTCCTGGCTTTTTGCTCACCAAAACCGACCTGGCGGATGTCCGTCTGGGGGATTATGCGGGCAAGAAGGTCGTACTCAATATTTTCCCTTCCGTCGATACCCCGATTTGCGCCGCTTCAGTGCGCCGTTTCAATGCCGATCTTTCCAGCATGGATAACACTGTCGTGTTGTGTGTTTCCCTGGATCTGCCCTTTGCCTTGTCCCGTTTTTGCGGAGCCGAGGGGCTTGAAGATGTGGTTCCCTGCACCGAGCTGAGAGCCCGGGGTTTTGGTGAGGCCTACGGCTGCCGGATCGCCGACGGTCCCCTGGCCGGTCTTTTGAGCCGGGCTGTGGTGGTGATCGATGAAAATGGCAAGGTGGTTTACACCCAGCAGGTGCCTGAAATCGTCGAAGAGCCCGATTATGAAGGGGCCATGAACGCTCTCAAGTAACCCTTGGGGCGGGAGATGGGTGATGTTGGTGGGGCTTCCGGTGTGGGTATCCAGGGGCTCCACCCATCCCACTCTCTTGGTTTTTTTGATTGATTTTTTAGGGGTTTTTGTCCCCTTCAGGTATTTTATCCATCCTGGGGGGATGGTCTGGATCTGCTTGATAAGGGCGTGAAAGTCGTCCTGCTCAAGATAAAATTTGATAGAATGACACTCACCCGGGGAAGGGAAGGATCCCACGGCGGGTTTCAGAATGGGATGGATGGACGGATCACTCTTTTCCAATCTGACCTGCCCAATCAGGAGTGGACCGCATTATGAATGAACGGCAATTCGTAAACCGGCTTCCGGAGTTGATCGACAAAACCCTGAAACTGATGAAGGAAAAGGGGGTGCCCATCCACCCGTCAGCCCGCAAGGCCCAGGTGTTGGGACGGGAGATGCCGATTCCGGTCACCTTTGTCGAAGGGGAGAGAGCGGATCTGATCTTTGAAGGGGACGAGATGCCTGCCAATGTGATCCCCATGGATCCCCGGGGGATTCCAGCCTGGCGACTGGAGGTGGGGGAGGATCTTCTGATGGAGGGGCGTCTGGACCCGGTGGTCAACGCCATCGTGCATCTGTTTCAAGACGCCAACCCAGAGGAAAAAGCCGCCTTTTCCCGGCTGGAAAAAGAGGGGGAGACGCGCCAAAATCATCCTTTGGAGATGGTGGCCGCCTTTATTCAGGGGGTCTATCGCTTTACCTACAATAAAAATACCGTCAAAGGGCTCTTTTTCTATTGCCGGATGAACGATATCAAAAATGGCGACCGCTTACACGAAGCCACATCCCTCTCAGGAAAAAGATACCATCCTGAACACGCTCGTGTTTTCAACGAAATCTGTCGCACGACCATTTTTTGACTGAAGCTGGATCCTGATTAAAAAAAAGAGCTTGGGGAAAGAGACCTCCCCCAAGCTCTTTTTTTTTGGTGTGTTTGCAGCCAAAATCAAAGCGTGGATTGATAGATGGTGGGGGCTACCTGCACCAGGGGGACATCCAATCGGTTGAGGGTTTCGGAGTGGCCAATGAAAAAATAGCCCCCGGAAATCAGGTTGCGGCAGAGCTTGTTGACCACTGATTCAGCGGTGGGCCGGTCGAAATAGATCAGGCAATTCCGACAAAAAATGATGTCCATGGTTTGCTGGATGCGATAGTCATTATCCAAAAAATTGAGATGGCTGAATTTCACCATGGAACGGATATCCCGGTTCATCCGCACCCTGGGGTTGGAGCGGTCCTTGCTTTTGAGCATATATTTTTTCTTGAGGGCCATGGGGACCGGATCGGCCCGCTTCATGTCGTAGATGGCGTCACTGGCGTGTTTCAAGGCGCGTGTGGAGAGGTCTGTTCCCAAAATTTGTGCCCGATAGTTACCCACCCTGGCTGCAAACTCCTGAATGACCATCGCCATGGTATAGGGCTCCTCACCGGTGGAGCAGGGGGCGCTCCATATATGGAGGGGGCGACTGCTGCCAGCGCCCTTTTGCATCAAATCGGGCAGAGCCGTTTGGGTCATGAACTCGAAATGCTTGGGCTCCCGGAAAAAATCGGTTTTGTTGGTGGTGACGATATCGACAAAGTTGGTCAGCTCGTTTCTGCTGTCGTTGGGGTTGAGCACCAGATCGACATATTCGGTGAAGGTTTGCAGATTTAACGTCCGTAGGCGTTTTTGAATCCGGGCGGTGAGCATCGATTTTTTCGACATGGGCATCTGAATGCCACAGCTGGCCTCGATAAATTCGCTGAGGCGCTTGAATTCCTTGTCGGAAAGTCCACCCTGATTGAGTACGACTCGATTGGTTTGATTCATTTTCCGGCTCTGGCGTCCTGCTTTGAGTTGAATAAAACGGCTTCCTCTCCAGCATCTGGAGGGCTATTCGGGTGTCACGGACAGATTTTCCCCCGGGGCCGTTATTTGCGCTGAATGATGCAGAATTTCCTGAACATTCCACTGTAGCTCTTCTGGAACATCTTGGCAACTTGCCTGATTCATGCTCTGAATAGTGTTCTTCCTTGGGGGTGGAACAGGGGCTGAAAATGGGGGGTGTGTCAGGCAATAAAACAATTTTGTTGGCTATGTTTTTTGCTGTTGAAATAATATGGCAGGATGTGCCAATGGAAATCTGTCTTGGAAAAAACGATAAACTTCCTGCTGGGAGTTGTTGGAAGATTTATATTTTAAGTTTCATGGTGTGAGGGGGGGAAGATGATCAAGTCTCATATTGTCCGGGCCATTTCCATGGGGTTGGCAGCTGTTTTGTTTCACTGTTTGACCTCACAGGCCTTGGCCTCGGTTACAGCTGAACCGGGCTGGCGTTACAACCGGGGCAACCTGGCAGCCACCTTTGCCGATGAGACTGAATATCTGGCCCAGAGCAACGGTTTTAACGAGGTGTGGTCGGTCTCCACCGGGGGATCCAATATTTCCGTCAGGACCGGGGATGTGACCGGGGATGGCGAGCTGAATATCGTGGCGGTGAGCACCGCTGGTTTGCAGGTTTTTGATGTTGAGGGACGCCAGACCAACCAAACAGCGGCTCTGAGTGTGACGCCCTACCCATCGATTCTTGAGGATGTTGATGACGATGGGGTGTTGGAAATTCTCTATGGCACCTCCAGCTCTTCGGATCTGCGGATATTCATCCACAACGGGGACGGCTCCCTACAGCAGGAGGTGATCCGGTCAGCTACCAGCGGTTACGACGCTTCGGTGCGTCCTGTCGCCTACCTGGGGGATGACCGGCTGTTGGTCTCCTATACTGCCGGTTACTCTAAGGATCCCAGGGGGTTTGGGGTTTTTGATCTCTCCCAGGGAGAGAATGGTGAGGAACTTTGGTATTACGATATCGGCCCCGTGTCGGGAGAAATGTCGGTGGTGGATACCGATGGCGATGGGGTGATGGAAATGACCCCCTATCTCTTTTCCGCCCACAATGGAGCCACCGGCTACGGGGTGTCAGAGACGGGGAGCTATACCAGTGATTATTGGCTCTATGCGATTTTGGTGAATGAAAATGGTGAGGAGTTGCTGTCGCAAAAGCTTACCAGTGATGCTAAGGGAGGCAGCCAGCAGGTGCTGGCCGATCTGGATAACGACGGCACCTATGGAATCGTCGCCACCGTAGGGCACTATTCCTCCTATCCGGGGGAAGCCACCATCCAGCATCTCTCTCTGGATGGCACCCTGCTGGCCGAGGTCTCCATGGGGGATGACAACGCCCCCACCTATGCCATTGCAGATTTGGAAGGGGATGGGGATCAGGAGATCATCGCTACGGGTCGCACGGATGACATCGTGCATATCTTTGACCACAATCTCAACTTGCTGTGGCGCAGTGAGGAGGGGTTGACCAGTGGCAGCCTGGCAGGGGTTGTGGATGTGGATGGGGATGGGGTCAAGGAAATCTTTGTCCGGGATGGCACGACGCTGGATCTGCTGGATGGCGACCCGGCCAGTGGTTATACCCCGGTCTGGTCGGTCACGCTGTCAGAATCGATCAGTCAGGTGATTCCCGGGGATCTTGATGAGGATGGACGGGCAGAGATCGTGGTCTACACCTCCACCGGCTCAATCCACTATTTTAATACCAGCCTCCCCATCATCGACGAGATAACCGATGGCACCTTTACCACCAGCCAATCCATTGAACTGACCTGTCACAATTCGGAAATTCCCTGTGTGGCCATCTATTACACCCTGGATGGCAGCGACCCCACGACGAGTGCCACCCGCCTGACCTACACCGACGGCAACCCCATTGTGCTCACGGAAAACGCCACTCTGCACTATGTGGCCTTGGGGGATGACGGTTATTATGGGGATGTAGCGGTGGGCACCTTCATCATCGACCAATCTCCGCCGGAATTGACCCTGCTGGAACCCATTGAAGGGGGGATCTACGGGGTGTTGCGTTATATCGAGGGCGAAGCGGAGGATGTTGGCTCGGGCATCAAGGAGATTCGGGTTCTCTTTTGGGATGGTTTTGATTATGCCCTGGGAGATGAAACCATCGTGGATTGGGACGATGAAGAGCCCACCACCTGGCCTTTGGCATCGGATCAAAGTGCTGGGGAGGACGCGGCTTGGTCCAGCTGGAAATATAGTCTGTTCGGGGCGAGCCTTCAGGATGGCTCGGACTATCTGCTGAGTGTCCAGGCGGAAGATAATGTCGGCAACATCACCACGGTGGGGCCCTTTGCCTTTACCATTCACAGCGGTGATGCCTATCCCACGGAGATCTCCATCGCTCTGTCCAGCAATGCCATTTTGCCTGATGAGAGCGTCAGCGGCACCGGGAATCTCACCCGGGTGGGATCCACTGATTCGGATCTGACCGGTATCTCCATCACCCTCACCATACGGGATCCCGATGGCAATCTGGTGGAGAGCCAGGAGGTCACCACGGAAAATCTCTACGGTCACTTCTCCATTCCTGATCTCACGGGCTTCGACGAAGAGGGCTATTACACCATCGAAGCGGTTTTTGATGGCAACGCCATGCTGATGACGAGCTCCGGATCGACGACACTCTATGTCGGGCCTTCAGCGGGATATGCCATCCTGGTGGAAGGCAAGATCGAGAGTGAGGAGGGGCTGGAATCCCATAATCTGACCACCAACCACATCTACGACCATTTTATCGACCGGGGCTTCAAGACCGAGGATATTCAATATTTCAACTATGACCCCAGCCAGGAGGGGGTGACGGCCCTTCCCTCCAAAACCGCCATTGAAGAGGCCGTTACTGTTTGGGCCTTGGAAAAAATGACAGACGTGGCGGCACCGCTCTATCTGGTGATGGTGGATCACGGCAGCATCAGTCAATTTCACCTGGATGATGAAACCATCACCCCGGATGAGCTGGATGATTGGCTGGATACCTTGGAAGCGGGGCTGGTGCTCTCCAACCCGGATGCCCTGGATGCAGAGCGGGTGGTGATCATCGGGGCGTGCTATTCCGGGAGCTTTATCGAAGAGGTTTCCAAGTCGGGCCGGGTGATGATCACCAGCGCTGCTGAAGATGAGGTCTCCTATAAAGGCGCACTGGTACAGCCCGACCCGGATGAAGACCCCAATGGCACCCCGGTACGGGTGGGTGAATTTTTTCTGGAGGAGCTGTTCGGGGCGTTGAGCCAGGGCGTCACGCTGATGGAGGCTTTTATCACCGCTACCGAATCCACCGAGACCTACACCCGGGGGACCACCGCCAGCAGCAACGCCTTGACCCCTCTCGATGATGGTGCGAGGCAACACCCCCAGCTGGATGATAACGGCGATGGCATCGGCTCCAATGATCTCGATGATGCCGGTTCGGGGGATGGGGCCGTGGCGGAATTTCTCTATCTGGGTGGGGAGGGGTGGCATTTGACCAACTCTGCGGATAACCCTGCTGAAATAACCGAGGTTACCCCAACCCTCTATTTGGATGCCGATGAATCCTCCGGCGAGGTGTGGTTCAGGGCCAACGATGATGGGGAGGTCGCTTGGGGCTGGGTGGAGATTCGCAAGCCCGGCAAGGAACTGGATGCAGCCGACGGCACCGAAACCGGACAGGTGGATCCGGATCTGCCCTGGGAATTTTTGGATCTGGATGCCGATGGCCTCTGGCGGCTGACCTACGATGGATTCAGTGAGTCGGGTCAGTATGAGTTGTACTATTATGTGCAGGATCTGGAGACCCTGGACACCTCTCCCATGGTGCGCTCGGTGGTCTATAAAAATCACACCGATAACGCCTCCCCATCGAGCTTTGATCTCACCGCGCCACCCACCCTTCCCGACACAGTGCGCACGGCGGTGGCTTTTGAATGGGACGCGGCGAGCGATCCGGACGGGGATGCCCTCTCTTACAATTTGGTGATTGCCGGGGATGTGCAATTTGAGGAAGAGGTCTATCGGCAGGAGGGGCTGCTCAACCCGGTCACATTTGTGGATGCCTCAGCGGGACTTGAAGATTCCAGTATCTATTTTTGGCGGGTGGAGGCGGTGGATGTATATGGTGCTGTCACCACCAGCGGCACCCGGGTTTTTCAGACCGACAACACCAACGATCTCCTCGGCACCTTGACCGGCAATATTTATGACGTGGATTCCAACGAGCCGGTGATTGGTGCTCAAATCGAGGCGGTATCGGCGGATGGTACCACCACTGTCACCACCGAGAGCCAAGCGCCTTATGGCAGTTATCTCCTCTCCCAAATGCCCGGGGAGGTGGATTTGGCCATTGTGGCGGATGGTTATTCCGATCAATCCCTGGAAGTGAGCCTGCCGGAGTTGGATGTGGTGCGTTCCAATATTTCTCTGGAGGCCAGCTGTGATCCCCCCACCACCTTCAGCGATGTCTCTTGCAGGCGCTGGGGCTATTCATCTATCGAAACCCTCGGGGAAAATGCGATTACCAGTGGTTGTGATTCGGAAAACTATTGCCCGGACAATGAGCTGATGCGCTCGGAGATGGCCATCTTTCTGCTGCGTGGCATCGAAGGATCGAGCTATGCCCCTCCAACCGCTACCGGGACGGTGTTTGATGATGTGGTTTCCAATTATTGGGCTGGGAGCTATGTAGAAGAGTTTGCAGATCGGGGGATTACCAGTGGTTGCGATGCTTCCAATTTTTGTCCCAGCCGCAACATCACCCGGGCGGAGATGGCGATCTTCCTGGTGCGCGCCATTTATGGCACGGGTTACGCTCCCTCCGCCGCTACCGGGACGGTTTATGGGGATATCTCTTCCAGCTACTGGGCGGCGTCTTACATCGAACAACTCGCCTCGGATGGCATCCTGGATGACACCCTGGACACCACCCGGGCGTGTGACACAGGCAACTTCTGTCCCAGCTTGACCATCAACCGGGCGGAGATGGCGGTTTGGCTGGTGAAGGCGTTTGAGTTGGAGTGATCGGGTTTTTAGAACGGTCGTAATCAGGGCGTTCGGTCTGGCGTGACCGGATGGAATAGCGGTCAGGAGTTGACCGAACGCCCTAGTTTTTCCTCGACACTTTGGATTTTGCCCACCAAGCGGTTTTGCTGACCTTTGCGGCAGTCGGCCTTAATGGAAATCGTGATGCGGTTGCAGTCGCTCTGCATCCGTTCATAGCACTCTTTAACCACCGCCATCACCTCATCCCACTCCCCCTCCAGGCAGGTGCCCATGGGGCCCAGTTTGTAAGCCACACCGCTCTTGTCGATGATATCCAGGGAACGGGATACGTAGGCGCTGACACTCTCCCCTTTGTCCAGGGGGGTCATGGAAAATTCAAGTAGTACACTCATCGGCTCTCTCCTGAAAAGAGTTGGGAATGGGGTCTGTTTGGTTGGGGCTACAGGATTTTTTCAAAATCGTAGGAGGTCATGAAGATCAAACGGTCCAGATCCCCATGATCGCCGTTTTCCAGCTCTTTTTGGGCGTGGGCATATTCCAGACCGAAATAGAGATTTTTTTGTGGTACCATGCCCAGATTGAGATGGTAGGAGGTGACCCATTTGGGAACCGTATCGGCCACCACATCCAGATCGTTGTCAGCCGCCGCCCCTGCTATGGACACGACCGATCTCCAGGAGTCGTTCCACCAGTGCTGGTAGGAAAGATAGCCATCCACCAGGGGGAGGGGATGAATCTCTCCCGCGTCATCGATCACCCCATCCTTGAAGGCGTTATAGGTGGCATAGCGCCCCAAGGGTTCCCCCCAGGCAAGTCCCAGACTGAGGTTGTCTTTTTCCAGCAGGTTGACAGCACCCGAGGCATAGAGCGCCCCCCCCAACACCGAATCCCGTCGATCAGGAATAATGGTGCCGTCGGCTCGCAGCTCCCGGACAATCCCGGAGAGGGCAAAATGTCCCTCATCCCACTCCCAGGTGCGTTTGACGGCGATATCGGGCAGGCGGTCGTCATCGGGCTGAACCGACTCTCCGGCAGAATTCAACAAGGTGCTTTCCGGCTGTTCCAATCCCACCTGAATATCCCCATCGTCAAGAGCCCAGGTGTAGCGTAAAAGGGGCTGACGAACATAGAGAATGCCCACAGGATCCAGCTGGCTGGAAGGCCAGGCACGACCGTTGATAAAGGTGGAAGAGGTCTGGCCAAAGGTAAAGTTACCCAAGGTACCATAGACGTGGCGCAGACGGGGGTTGTGGGAGTTGGAGACGTTTTCGTTGCCGCTGGAACCCCAAAAATCCATCTCCGTATGGGTTTTGAAACTGCCCAGGCTGGTGGATGTTTCGGTTTTGAGCCACAACCGACTGCTCCGGGCGCTCAGAGTCACCTGCCCTTCCTCTCCCTGGGAATCCATGGGGACGGCGGAGCCGAAGAGATAATAATCCCCGGCATTGTCGCCACCATGGCTGCCACCGGTGCTGGGAAAATTGCCAATCACCTCCATCCGTGCCCGCCCACCGAGGATAAATTGGCTTTTTTTCAGTGCCAACTCCGGGGAGGTGGGAGGAGGGGTGTGGCGTGCTTCCTCTTGGGCTGCGGCGGAGGGTGAGAGGTTGGCTGTTGGCGGAAGAGGGGGGGCGTCGGTTTTTGGGGTAAGCGTGTTTGGTTGTGAGGGGAGAGCTGGGGAGGATCGATCCGCTGCCAAGTCGGTTTCTGTGTAAGAGTGAGCCGTTGCCGCGTCGATTTTTTGTTGGGCCAGCTTTTCTTCCAGCTGTTGCAGCCTCTGCAAAATCAAATGACTTTCGGCGCGCAGCGCTTTCAGTTCCGCTTCCAACGCCTGGGCTGTGGCTGTGGCTGGGGTGGGGAGTGAAAGAAGGGCCATGACAGCCACGATCAGGGGGGTGGGACGCAGGGGCATATGGTGTGTCCTGGGGCGTTGGCTGGCCAAGTTGGATAGAGAAGCGGTTGAATTCTGGCGCATGGCATTTTTAAAGAATCAATTTATGGATGTTTTGGGCTGTTGTGCTTAGGAGGATTTTCATAAAACAATATGCAAATCAATTGGTTGAATTAAAGATGGTGGACGTATGATCGTCAGTTGCCGAGGAACTTTTGGGTATTTTGCGATATCTTGCAATATCCGTGTCAAAGTCAGAGGATGGGCTGAATCTTTGGCGCAACACCCTGGACACGACCCGGGATAGTGAGGCTGGACATTTCTGTCCCAGCCTCACTATCAATAGGGCCGAGATGGCGGTATTTTTGGTGAAGGCGTTTGGGTTGGGATGATTTTATCTCCCCGTCCATTCGGACCTCAGCCCAGCGAGGCAAGTTTGGTTCATGGACACAAAAAACCAACCCTTTCAACCATATTGACGGATGAAACGGATGTATCCAAACCTTCAAAAACAGCTAGCCCATCAGCACTACATAAAATCCACCCGAAGGTATGCCCGGTTCTCTTTATGGCTGCTCCTGTTGGGGCTGCTGAGTGGCTGCGCGGAGGAAAGGCGTGATCGAAACATGGATTTTTTTTTCCGAGAACATCAACAGGAGTTGTCCCAGCTTCAGACACACCTGCAGCAACTACAGAAGACGACTGGCATTCGCGGCATCAATCTGGAATATGGCAAAGTATACTTGGCCAAATCCGAATCCCTGTCGATAAACAACGCCATCCAACGTTTTTCCGAAGAGGAGGGGAAAATCAATCAGGCTCTGGAAATGGAGGAAGCCTTGGGGCTGAAAAATGCCTATCTGCTGGATGACGACTCCTTTTGGTTGATTTTCAATGAGGGGGATATTTTAGGGGCTGATTTTGGTTTTCTTCATGAAGGCAATAAACCGCTTTCTTCCTACCGAATCCTGAATCATTCCCGACCCATGCCTACCGCCAAGGGGTGGTATTTGATCAAATTGTGACTTTGCTGGCATGACTGGCAGCAAACAGGGCCATGGTTGTACCCTGGGTGGAGATGGCCCAGAGGAGGCCCAGAGGAGATGAAAAACCCAGCTTTTTCATCTTGCCGACGATGTGTTGATAGTGCTCAATGATGTTTTGAGACAATCAACTCCAAGTAAGCATCCTGTTGGTGGCAAATCGTTTCCCATGCATACTAAAGAGGCACTGATTAATGACATTTCCACTTGATGAATTGGAGGTCCGAATCCTGGGGGTGTTGTTGGAAAAAAGGTTGGCAACCCCAGATGTCTATCCCTTATCTCTCAACGCCTTGATCAATGCCTGCAACCAAAAATCCAACCGTCATCCCGTGATGTCCTTGGAGCAGGAGGTGGTGATTGCGGGTATAAATGGTTTGCGGGACAAAGGTCTGGTCATGAAGTTGAGTGGCGGCCGGGTTGACAAATATGGCCATTTTTTTCGTGAAAAATCCGACATTCTTCCCAAGGAAGAGGCGATTTTAGCCGTACTGCTACTGCGTGGTCCCCAGACTCTGGGAGAAATATGCACCCGCTGTGAACGGCTGCACTCTTTCCAGGGTACAGGTGAGGTGGAGAGCACCCTTGCTTCCCTCATAAAAGGAAAAGTTCTGGCATTTCAGTCGGAAGAGGAACCCATGCCCTGGGCCGTGAAGCTTCCGGTCCAGCCAGGCCGCAAGGAACCACGTTATGCGCATCTGTTCATGGGTGAGCCGGACATCTCCCCACAAGCCGAGCGATCTCCCCTCTCCAGGGCGGGAAGCCTTGCTGATGAGGTTGCCCAACTGCGTCGGCAGTTGCAGGAACTCAGGGAGGAGTTTGACGCCTTCAAAACCCAGTTTGATTGAGAGGTCTATCCATACCATTTAAAAATGGGGCATGCTCTTTTGGCTCGTCATCGTGGGAAAGACGCTTCATGGGAAGGTGTGTCTCATTTCCACTTGGAATCACCTTTGTCAGCCACAAAACATCCGATTAACAGGGAGATGGTTTTTGAAAAACCTAGAGAGTTCCACAGGAAAAAAACGGAACCATACCGTGGTGGTGGCATGGCTGTTGATCATGGTTTCCCTGTTTTCAGTGAGCCGTGAGACCATGGCAGAGGTGCCTTCATCTGCTGGACCTCAACCGGGAGAAGCACTCACATTTAAAGTCAGCTGGTCTGGAATATCCTCAGGCAAAGCGGTTATGAGAGCAGATAAAGTTGGAAATGAGAGATACTCTTTTTCCATCCACTTGAGATCAAGTGGTCTGGTGGAAACATTCTATCCAGTGAATGATTATCTCATCGCCGAAGGTGTCTGGTCTCAAAAAGGCTTGAATGCTCTTTCATTCACAAAAAAACAGTCTGAAGGAGGACGAAAGCGTCTCACTGAATATGCCTTCCAAAGGGAAAAAGAGGCGGTGGTCAGAAGGCTGAATCAAGGAGAGCCGGAATACTTGGAGAGTGTCCCTTCTCAGGTCAACGATCCAGTTACCGCCCTTTATCTCTTGCGGTTTCAACAAGATCTAACCCCAGCCTCTACCATCAATATTTCCGTTATGGGGAGCCGGGAGTGGCACCATACCCCGGTGGAAGTGGGCGATGTCCAGATGTTGGAGGTGGCCGCAGGCCAGTTTCAGGCCTTTCCCGTCTCTCTGGATCTGGGACTGTTTAACAAACGGAAGGGGAATGGACGGACCACGGTTTGGTTGAGTGATGATCTCCGCCGACTGCCAATACTGGTCAAATCAAAGGTGAGTATCGGTACCATGGAATTTGAACTGACAGAGATTTCTGAAGGTACTGGAAGTTGGCTGACAGAGGGGATGTCAAATTGAGCAAAACTCGGCCAAACTGATCCTGCTGGCTTCCGTAAATTTCGTCCATCCTTGATCCTAAATCCGAACAGTTGGCGTGCACACATGCCCCAGCCTCTTGATCCACCAAGGAGTCTGTCGCCATATGCCGCTTTTGGCCTTGATGCCGCGTTGCACAGCTCTCTGTGAGTCTCGCATATGATTGAATATGCTGATACTTTCAAAAACACCAAGCCAAGCCTTGCGAGCAAAATCGACCTGTTGCAACAGGCTTTGGAGAGAAAATTAAAGACAACGAACCCGGAATTTTCAAGCAGGAGAGCCATCAGCACTTCCGCTTTCGATGGGTCAGGGGAGGGGGCAGCCATAGGGGCGTTTGGAGTTCTTCATGGATACTTTTTGGAGTGGTATGGTTTGTGCTTCTTAGTTCGTGGGCGTGTATGTTCGTGAGCGTGTATGTTCGTGAGCGTATATGTAGGCACAAATATCCGAGGAGAAAAAATATGGTGATTGATATTAACAAGCAGATAAAGAATATTCTTGCTGCTCAAGACTATATCCAGGAAACGATGGATGGCATGTTTTCTCAGATCAATATCAAGCCAATGATGTTTATCTGTGTCGGGGCGATTTTATCTCTGGTTGGCTTTTTTAAAATCATCGGCAGCAGCATTGAAGTTGCTGTTTGGGTGGCAATCATGATTGCTGGTGTGAGCGCTTTTAAGTTTGGCATGGAGAAGGGTGGTTATAAAATGCCATCAAAACTAACGGCCAAATTTCACAAAGTGGCTGAATTTGGCAATGCCGGAAGCTGATAGAGCTGCTGTCGAATGTAGGAAAGACACGAATCTTCAAGGCCCGGCGTGCAGGCTCGGCATGCTTCAATTCCCGGATAAAATTCCAGTGACATCCTCTTGTTTTGCCATGGCCTCTCCCTGAAGGATCCAGCGAGAGGGATGCGGATATGGAGAGGATGGTCTTGGAGAGATTGATTGTCGATGGGGTAGAGCCGGGCCCCATGGTTGATCGTTTCGCCCGGGAACGGAATCCGTGGTAGGGTGAGCGAATCGTGTCCATGACGGGAATCTGCCACAGGGGCGGGTTGATCGCCAAATGGACCATGCCCCCAAACGCCCACCTTTAATAAATCGTTTAAAAATCAGCAAAGATCACAGAAAGCACCAGCCTACCTTGCCGTTTGAAATGGCTTGCCCAATTTTCTAATGGAGCGGCTGGGTTTTTGAAATCTGGACGGTTCTGATGGTTCCAGAACAGCCCACAAAGCCGTCGGGAGATTCAAGCACCTCTACGACAGCCTTATTCATGTGAATTTTGTTTTTCTTCTCTGCCATTTCCCTCTTCATTCGATCAATTATCTGCATTGTCATCTCAAGATCCAGTTCTTCTCTTGTCTGCTCATTGCATAAGGAAAGATTCTGTTGAAAATGGGCGATGATCTTCTCTGCTTGGGCAATGCTGGCCAAAAAAAGAGCCGACTGGGCTTTATTTCGGCTAATTTCCGCCTCCTTGAGAGAGCGCTGATTCCTTGGCCCCTTTAATTTGTGCAAGGAAAGCCGGTCCATATAGGTTTGATGTGCGGTCTCCACTCTTTCTTCAAAAAGTTTTTCAAATGGAGGGGACATTTCATCCATTTTACTTAACTCTCGTTTGAGCCTGCCAATTTTCCGCCCACCACGATACCAGTCGTCAGATTCTGCAATTATTTCCACCTGACGGATGATCTGATCTTTCCCATGCCAAATATGGAGCTGCTGGATTGTTGTTTTCATGTTTTATTCCGATCATGGCTCAGCCTTCTCCAGAAAAAACCGGAAGAAGGGAAAAATCATCCCATTTCAATCTGAACGAACCTCTCTACGGTAAGCCACAGGGTATCGAGGGTCAAAGTCTTAAAGCCGTATCAACGGCATGGCAAGTAGGTTGTATCGGTCAAGTCCGCCCTTTCACCCAGCACCAACCAGGAACCGCTTATCCCCAGGCCTGCCATGCTTGGCCCGGATCTTTTTTTTGCGTCATCTTGACCAAAATGAAGGCTCCATGGTCGGATGAAGGAGGGCAGCCATAAGCCGTATTTATTTAAACAGCCCTGTCCGGGAAACCGAGAATCCCGGAATCACAGCGGAGGTATGGAAGCCGATTAATCGGTAGAGGGGGCAAGATCGGTAGACTCCGGTATAAAGCATGCTTAGACCGAGCAGCCATAACGTTGGCCTGAAGAGTCTTAGTGCCACGAAAATTAGCGTGATGCCCATCACGATCCGTAGGAACCGATCCCAACCGCCGACATTGATATTCATGGTTTGATCTCCTTTGACGCATCAATTCCTGTTGGAAACCCTCTGTGAGTGTTGCCTGACTTTGTCCACGATCATCTTCCATTGGTTTTTTCTTCAATGCTTTCAATCGAATGGCAGAGACCATAGGTCACCAGAAACGGTATGTCATACCGTTTGCCTGCCACCTCTACTTCATAGATGCCCCGGCGGGTATCCTGCTTCCAAACCACACGATAGTGGGCGAACTGACCCGGTGCGGCAGCAAATTTCAACTTGATTTCACGGGTGATTTTGCTGCCGATCTGAAAGCCCAATGTCTTGGATAGTTTTGTCTGTGCCTTGGCTTCCACCAGGGAGAGGAGATTCGCCCCCAGACTGCCGCTGAAATCCTGACTTCGATCCAACTCCATGGAGGTGTCGGCAGTGCGTGAAAACAGGTGCTCGCTGACCAGGGGTTTCTCACCAAAGCGGTTGTCCAGCGGGACATCTTCGGTGGAGAGCGCAACGTTATTATCCTCCAGGATCGTT
Source organism: Magnetococcales bacterium (assembly GCA_015232395.1). Taxonomy (NCBI): domain Bacteria; kingdom Pseudomonadati; phylum Pseudomonadota; class Magnetococcia; order Magnetococcales; species Magnetococcales bacterium. Next base: position 28,686 of record JADFZT010000013.1, read on the forward strand.
TCTCGGATGATGCGCACGGTAGCGGTTGGGTGTGCCAAGGCGGTTTTTTTCTTTTTCTTGTGGGGCATTGATTTGGCCGTATGCTGTTTTTTCTCAGCTAAACGCATGATGGCTGCCGCACCAAGGTAGCCAATGGCGATAACGGGAAAAAAGTGAATCATGACTGTTCCTCCTGATGGTTGTTCGACCCAATGACCACTTAATAGCCATTTCCCGATGCAGGAAGGTGGAGGGGGAGGGGGCGCACATCCGCCAACGCATTGGCTAACGCATCCGCTACCCGCTCATGGGGCGTTTCCCGCACTTCCACTCCAGCATCCGACAACACATAAGAAAGACCTTTACCGTCGAGAGCCGTGCGTGTCAGTACCAAGTCGACATGATGGTTGACCAACCACTTGCCGAGTTGAATCCCTTTGCCATGTTCCAGGGTTATGAAGGGGTTTGTATGGATGCTTCCCGCATCTGCATTTCCGCTGGAGTTTTCGATGGTTGAAAGATAAAAAGAGTGAGCATGGCAAAAACAATCCTCCAGCAGACGACCTTCCTCGCTTACCGGTATGGCACAAACAATATAATCCGCACTCACAGGCGAGCTGTGGATGAGCACCCGTTCCAGATGTGGAACCTCATTCCGAATGGCTGTTTCCATGCGGCGACACGCGGTTTCAGCCTTAACCAGATTGTGGGTACGCAGGATCACGGCTGCTTCCAAAAAACGATACCGGCCGGCATTGCGTCCGGTGACCGACTTGACTTCAACCGTCAAGGGGTCCGACTCAAGAATGGATTGAATTTTGTGTAGGGTTTCGGAATCCAGGCTGGCATCCAGCAGTGCCCGCATGGCCTCACGGGACAGCTCCCAGCCGGTTTGGAGAATAAACACGACAACGAATAGACTGGCCCACCGATCCAAATCCCAGCCGATATATTGCCCGCAAAGGCCCAACAGGACGGCCCCAGAGGAGAGCGCATGCATGCGAAACTCTTCACCATCGGCAATGATGCTGGGTGAATTGGCCTGTTTACCAATCCGCAACTCATAGGCGCTGAAGAGCACGGGAATGACAAGCGAAAGGATGACACCGGTCAGAATCGGCCACGTCACCTTAACGCCGTCGCTGGTCGACAGGATGGCTTCCTTGGCTATTTCGTATCCAGCAAGAAAAATGAGAGCCGCAATGGTCAATGCAACGATATTTTCGACTTTGTACAGACCATAGGGAAAATCAGCCGATTTTTTGCGTGACAGTTTGAGGCCGGCTATAACGCCCACCGAACCGACCATATCCACGAAATTGTGCAGCGCTTCCGCCATCACAGCGATACTCCCGGAAAACCATCCCAAAACGACATTCAGAAAAATGAGCAACACGTTCACGCCCATGGACATCCATCCGACACGCTCCAGTGTTTGGTCGGATGGAATCTGATTCGGTTGGGTGGCTGTTTCGGGCATATTTTGAACTCCGGTTGTTCGTTGATAAAGGATGCTTGTGTAAAGACAGCGCATAAGCCATGCCAGCACCTGGAATGATGGATGGTGCTTGAGGTGACAGCGTGCAAGATGATGAAATATATGTGAAAAATAAAAACATTGATCCTGTGTCAAATGAATCCTGCATGTATGTTGGGTTGACGTACCATCCGTATTTATCTATTATTGGCACGCCATTATTTGTGTTTAATGGCCATTTTTGACTCTAAACTGGAAAGAGCCCCATGGCCTTGCGGCAACCCATCCCCTCGCCATCCAAAAAGGCCATGAAAGATCTGGCCAACATTCACGATCCGGCCATCCTTCTGGATTCAACCTTCCAAATTTTGGCAGCCAACGAGGCCTACCAGGAAGAGCTCGGTGGCGAAAAATCTCTTGAAGGGTTGCACTGCTATGAGGTTTCACACGGATTTGATCGGCCCTGTGACGAAGCTGGGGAGTGCTGCCCCCTCAAGGCCAGTATGGAATCAGAACATGCCGAGCGCATGCTGCATGTGCATCAGTCCACCAAAGGGTGTGAGTTTGTCGATGTCGAGATCCGTCCCATCCGGGACAGGCGCGGCAAGGCGCGGTATTATTTGGAAATATTGAGGCCAACACTGGTCGCCAGTGCCGAACCAACCCCGGTTGGATTGGTTGGCAAGGCTCCGGCATTCAACCAGATGCTGGAACTGGTGCAACGTGTGGCCAAGGAGCAGACAACCGTCCTGCTGCTGGGGGAGTCCGGCACCGGCAAGGAGTTGATCTCCCGGGCCATTCATGAAGGAAGTGATCGGAGCAAAAAGCCTTTCGTTCCCGTCGAATGCTCCGGGCTTGCGGACAATCTGTTTGAAAGTGAGCTGTTTGGCCATAAAAAGGGGGCCTTCACCGGGGCCTATTTTGACAAGCCCGGTCTGATTGAAGCAGCACATGGCGGTACGCTGTTTTTGGATGAGATTGGCGAGGTCTCCGCGCAGATTCAGGTCAAATTGTTGCGCCTGTTGGAAACCCAAACTTTTCGCAGAGTAGGGAGTACGGAGGCTAAATATGTGGATTTCCGCCTGATTTGCGCCACCAATCGCAATTTGGCAGAGATGGTCAAAACGGGTCTTTTCCGCAAAGATCTCTATTATCGAATCAGCATATTCCCCATCCAATTGCCCGCGCTTCGTGATCGCCGGGAGGATATCGGTCTGCTGGCAAACTCCCTGCTGAGACGCTATCCAGGAAAGAAAAATTATTCTCTTTCCAAGGAGGCTTTGAGCTGCCTGGGTGAATACGCTTTTCCAGGCAATATTCGTGAGCTGCAAAACCTGCTGGAGAGGGCCAGAATTTTAGCCAGTGGCCATCAGCTGAAGCCGATGCATTTTCCGGGTATCTGTGGGGAAGCCGCGCCAGTTGCATTCAGTCAGGCACACGATTTCCAAAACCACACGACCGATGAAGAGAGCCTTTTTCAAATCAAAGGAGTTCAAACCTTGGAAGCTGTGGAGGCTCTCTATATGCGCCATATCTTAGCCACCTTTCCCGGCAAGAGAGAGGCGTTGGCAAAAAAGCTGGGCATCAGTCTGCGTACCTTGGTGCGCAAAATCAAAACCGCCAAGGCGTAACAGAGACCCGTTGGCAGCTCTCTTTTTCAGCCTTCTTTTTTTTGGTTCGCACCTGTTGTCTGCCTGTCGTCTTCCACCTGAATGGTTATCAGCCTATTGTTTTCCTCCTGAATAGGGTTAAACCGCCTCTGGGTGGCGCTTGGACTCTGTTCCCCTGTCTTGGACAGATCAACATAAGCAAGCCCTGCCACCAAAAACAGTGCCATCGTCATCAAAGGCCAAACGGGCTTCCTTGTTCCTGAAAATGCACACATCTGAACGCTCCATTTCTGTGGTTGCGGCATCAATACAATTTCCAAAACTGAAACTGACCTACCGCATGAACTGAGCCAAGCCACATTTTTGTGTCGTTCGGTGGGTATGTTTATGTTCCACCTATTTGAATTAAAACGATAAAATAATATGCGTTCATTTGGGTGGCGTTCAGCTGATGTGGGGTGGCTGTTGTTGATTAAGACAAAATTGGCGCGCCATTTTTGGATGTTTATTCCATCAATTGGCTTGTTTGGGAGGCGTGATGCCATGGACCAGCTTTCGCCGTCCGATCATTTCAGGTGTGGTGTCATGGCTTGTTCTGGGGGAGGCGGAGAGGGTGAAGCATTTGTCTGTCACACGACTCTTTTCAAAATAAGGTCATTGTTGGCTTGTTTGTTCGTGTAGTGGCGCGACAAAAATGACCTTTTTCTGGTCTATTGCAAACTGTTTTTCGGGCAAAATAATGTTTAATTCATGGCTAGAATTATATTTTCAGACGTAATTACAATCAAATAGAACGATCCCCACCAAAATGGCCGCTCCTGGCCAAATGCCTGGCATAACCCTTGCCGTATCAGTCCAACAGAACAAGAGCTAACCATTCGTGCCGATGGCGGGACGGAGGTGTTTATGAAAAGTGGAACTCAACTCGCAACCCCGAAAAATTATCGGCAACTCCGAGCCTATATCCAGGCTGAAATAGAGGCCTTTCGCATCAATTCAGAAAAATGGGTTTTGGCGTTGTTCAGACAAATTCCTGCACAACCAACCCCGGAAGCCATTGAGGCCTTGAATCTTTGGATGGATCACTACCTGCCGAAGCGGACGCTCCGCGAAATGGCATCCAAATTTTATCCACACAGGGATTCATGAGTCCGGGTCGAAAACAATCTGTCCACACTGAACAGTAACCTGGACAGTCAAGTCAACAGTGACAGCTGTCTGATAATGGCAAAAGACAGATAAATTTTATGATAACCAACACGTTGCGTTGTTGGCACTACTGTTGCAAAAGGGTTTGACGAAACAGCAGAAAAACGGGGTCCAAATGGCGTGATGAGCGATGAGCGCTTAAGTGCGCCTGATTGACCCGTTCAACCCATCGAATCAAGGAGGATTTAACCATGCAGGCAAATGTGGGTGGTGTGGATCGACTGTTACGCGTCGTTGTTGGTGTTGTGTTGATTTTACTGGTCTTTATGGGGCCAAAAACCATTTTTGGGTGGGCCGGTTTGATTCCATTGCTGACCGGCATTTTCAAGTTTTGTCCATTCTATCCTCTCTTTGGGTTGAACACCTGCCCAGCGGACCAACAGGCGTTGTCTGCCTGATCCATCTGTAAGAGGAGTGACCTGAAGATGAGTGAAAAGTTTACCAAATCCATGGCCCGTAACATCTTTTATGGCGGCAGCCTGTTTTTCATCCTGCTCTTTTTGGGGCTGACGTTGGACACCGTACGCAAGCTACCCAAGCGTGACCATCGGGAAAATATCACCCCCCAGGTGGTCCTTGGAAAAAAAGTTTGGGAGGACAACAACTGTATCGGTTGCCACACCCTGCTCGGTGAAGGGGCCTACTTTGCCCCGGAGTTGGGGAATGTTTATGCCCGTCGGGGCGGAGACGATGGGGGTAAGGCGTATATCAAGGGGTGGATCGCGGCCATGCCCACGGAAGATCCCGGACGGCGGCAGATGCCCAATTTCAATCTGTCTGAGGAAGAGCTGGATGCGATAGCGGAATTTTTAAAGTGGTCCGGTGAGATCGACACCGCCGGATGGCCGCCGAACATTGAAGGTTAAGGGAGACATATAGATGAAATATCCATCACAAGCCGTCGCCAAACCCTATTTTATCGCCGCCCTTGTTTTGTTCGCCGGACAGATCGTATTCGGGCTGATCATGGGGCTGCAATATGTCATCGGAGACTTTTTGTTTCCCTACATCCCTTTCAACGTCGCCCGCATGGTCCATACCAACCTGCTGATCGTCTGGCTGCTGTTTGGCTTTATGGGCGCCAGTTACTATCTGGTTCCCGAAGAGAGCGAGACCGACCTGCACAGCCCGAAGCTGGCCATCGTGCTCTTTTGGGTTTTTCTGACCGCCGGGGTGCTCACCATTCTGGGTTATCTGTTGGTGCCCTATGCCCGGTTGGCCGAAGCGACAGGCAATGATCTCCTGCCGACCATGGGCCGGGAATTTCTGGAACAGCCGACCATCACCAAGGTGGGGATTGTCGTGGTTTGTCTGGGGTTTTTATACAACATCGGCATGACGGTGCTCAAAGGGCGTAAAACCGCCATCAGTATGGTGCTGCTCATCGGCTTGTTGGGCTTGGCGTTGCTGTTTTTGTTCTCTTTCTATAACCCGACCAACCTGGTGCTGGATAAATATTTTTGGTGGTGGGTCGTGCATCTGTGGGTGGAAGGGGTTTGGGAATTGATCCTGGGGGCGATCCTCGCCTTCATTCTCATCAAGGTGACGGGTGTTGACCGGGAGGTGATCGAAAAATGGCTCTACATCATCATCGCCATGTCCCTGATCACCGGCATCATCGGTACTGGACATCACTATTTTTGGATCGGCGCACCTGAATATTGGCAGTGGTGGGGATCGGTGTTTTCAGCTTTTGAACCGATTCCATTTTTCATGATGGTGGTGTTCGCTTTCAACATGATCAACCGCCGTCGCCGCAACCATCCAAACAAGGCCGCAACCCTCTGGGCTTTGGGCACGGCCGTCATGGCCTTTTTGGGGGCGGGGGTCTGGGGTTTCATGCATACCCTGTCACCGGTCAACTATTACACCCACGGCACCCAGCTGACCGCCGCTCATGGTCACCTGGCCTTCTTCGGCGCCTATGCCATGATCGTCATGGCCATCATCTCCTACGCCATGCCCCTGCTGCGTGGACATGGCGCTACCAGCGGTGCACGCTCCCAAAAGCTGGAGATTTGGTCTTTCTGGCTGATGTCCAGCGCCATGCTGCTGATCACCCTGTTTTTGACCGGTGCCGGCATTCTCCAGGTCTACCTGCAACGTATGGCTGAAACCCCCGTATCGTTCATGGAAGGACAGGAGCAGATCAGCCTGTTTTTCTGGATGCGTGAATGGGCGGGTGTGCTGTTCCTGGTCGGGTTGGTGGTTTATTTCATCAGCTTTATCGCAGACGGCAAGAAGGCCTCTGTCGCAACGGCTTAGATGCTCTCCAGGAGGCGGACCCGAAGTTGAAACCGGTCCGCCTCCGCAATCCATCCTACCCGACAGGAGCCTGCCATGGACATGAAAACCCCAGACCATTTAAACCGGAAAGTGCCGTTCTACCAGCCGGTTGGCAACGAAGTGGAACTCTTCGAATATGCCTATCACAACCAACTGCCGTTGCTCATCAAAGGTCCGACTGGTTGTGGCAAAACCCGTTTTGTCGCGCACATGGCCAGCCGTCTCGCTCGTCCCCTGTTTACCGTTGCCTGCCACGATGATTTGACTGCACCGGATTTGGTGGGGCGTCATCTGATCGGAGATGGGGCAACCTACTGGAACGATGGTCCCCTGACCCGGGCGGTACGCCAGGGAGGTATCTGCTATCTCGATGAGGTGGTGGAAGCCCGCAAGGATACCACCGTCGTGTTACACCCCCTGGCGGATCATCGGCGCAGTCTGCCCGTTGAGCGTACCGGTGAGGAGCTGGAGGCACCGCCGGAATTCATGCTGGTGATCTCCTATAATCCCGGCTACCAAAATTTACTCAAAGGGTTGAAACCCAGCACCCGACAACGATTCGTCGCTTTGAGTTTTACCTTGCCACCTCCGGATCTCGAAAAAAAGATTCTCAGCCAGGAAAGCGGTGTGGATAGCGCCTTGGCGGGACGCCTGGTCAATCTGGGCAATGCACTGAGGGGGTTGAAGGATCATGATCTGGAGGAGGCTGTCAGCACACGGCTGCTGGTCTATGCTGCCACCCTGATCCACGGTGGTTTTTCTCCAGAAGCGGCATGCCGCGCTGCCTTGGCCGAGCCGTTGAGCGACGACCCTGAAACCGTCGATGCCCTGATGGAGGTGATCCGTGCCACCTTCGGTCGTTGATATTCCAGAATCACGATATTCCATCAAATCGATCGCACGACCTCTACGGCTCCACCAGCGTTTGCAACGTTGGCGTCTGCTGAGCCGGGGGCTGTTTTTTTTCCTGTTTCTCTGTGCGCCGGTGTTGGACCTGTTTCGGTTGGATCTGTACGCCGGATCGTTCGTCTTTTTCGGTCGCCACCTCTCCTTGGGCCTGTCTCCATTCCTCAGAGAAGGGGGGATGGATCCGGTGGCGGCGGGAGTTTCCGTTCTGACCCATGCCATCCTGCCGGTGCTGGCTATCATCGGCTTGGTCGTGGTGGTCTCCTGGCATTTTGGGCGGCTTTATTGCGGTTGGCTCTGTCCCCATTTTTCAGTGGTGGAAATGTTGAACGGCCTGATGCGACGCACCTTGGGAAAACCCACTTTTTGGGAACGTCGGGATAGCTCTTTTTCTCCACCAGGCCGTTTGCTCGCCTGGCTCCCGGTAGCCGCTGCCGCGCTGGCCATGGCCTTTATTTGGGCCGTATCCATGCTCACCTATCTTTTGCCGCCGGAGGTGGTTTTTCAGAATCTGCTTCATGGTCACCCAACCCCCAATCAGTCGCGTTTTTTAGGGGTCGCCACCGGTTTGCTGTTTCTGGATTTTTTATTTTTTCGCCATCTGTTTTGCCGCTTCGGTTGTGCGGCGGGTCTGTTTCAAAGCCTTGTCTGGATGGGCAATCGCACCGCCCTGACTCCCCTGTTCCAGCGACAGCGTGCGGTGGTCTGTCAAGAGTGTCCCCAATCCTGCGATACGGTGTGCCCCATGCGCCTGAAACCACGTGGCGGCAAAAATCGAATTGCCACCTGCACCCAGTGCGGATTGTGCACCCAAGCGTGTGCCCGGGAGCGGCAGGATACACCCGGCAGCCCCCCCCTCGGTTGGCAGCGGGGTGAGAGGGTTTCATCACTTTCCGGTAGCTATGTTTCACTGCCAGATTCCATCTCTGCCAAGCAGATGGACAGGAGCTGATCATGGAAGAGTGGGTAGGCCTCCAGTGGGACCGTTTGATCAGCCAACGTTCGACACGGCGTTATCCCCAGGCCCGGGTGAGGCTGGATGAGGTCAAGAGAGCCGTCGGTATTCTTTTTCGGGCGATGGGCGGGGCTGGCGGTCTGACGGTGGAGGCGGTTGACGAACAGCGTCACCACGCCCGGCGCGATTGGTGGCAGCGCATCGCCGGGAGCCATTTGAAGGCCCCCTGGTTTTGGTGCGATGACCGGGCGTTGCGTATGCCCGCAGAGCTGGACCTCTTCCCAGAGCGTTTACTCAATCGTGAACTCTACCTGTGGTTGGCCGCTCTGGCCGCTCTGGGTGAGGAGAGCAGCCAGGGCGATTGGTTTGTTCGCAACCAGGCGCATGTGCAACAGCTTTTGCAAATGTTTCCAGGGTTGCGATCCCGTTATCAACGACTGCTCAACGCCCATCTGCTGCAGCGACCGGATCCACTGCAACTGGCAGCCCAAGAGCGGGCTATTGAACTGGCTATCCGCACCGCCCTGATCAAACCTGGCTGTGTGGCGACGCTGCCCATGGGACGCTACCCTCCCTGGCCGGTGCCGTTATGGTCCCATCCCAATCCGCCCATGGGTCCACACGCAGGCGCTTGGAAAAACGATGCCGATCTGACCCCAGGTGAACCGTCGGGCCAGAGCCAAAGCGAGACGCACCAAAAAACCAGACAGGCCGTAGGAACCGATGCGCCACAGGAGGAGGGGGGCTTGATCCTGCACCGCTTTGAATCGATCTTTAGTTGGGCCGATTTTGTCAAAGTGGATCGCTCTACGGACGAAGAGGAGGATTTGGATGCCGCTCAGAAGAGCGCTGATGATCTGGATAAGCTACATGTGACCCGGGACCAAAAACCGGCTGCCAAACGTTTGCGTTTTGATCTGGATCTCCCCTCGGAGGCCCAAGATGAGACCCCTCTGGGGGAAGGCCTTCTCGTGCCGGAATGGGACTATCGCAAACGTATCCTACGACCCAATCATTGTCACATTCAGCCCATGGTTGCAGCCAATGCGCCTGCCTGTGAGCTGCCCGACGCTCTGCAGCGGCCTGCCCATCGGCTGAAAAACCAGTTTGAATCCCTGCGCCTGGGGCGGAGCTGGCTGCGGCGGCAGCGGGATGGGGCTGAAGTGGATCTGGATGCGTTCCTGGATTTTCAGAGCGAACGCCTGTCGGGGCAAGCCTCGACTGAGGATCGCCTCTATCGGGATTCTCGGCTCCAGGAGAGAGATCTGGCTTGTCTGCTTTTGGCAGATCTTTCCCTCTCCACCGACACCTGGGTCAACGATGAATTACGGGTGATCGACGTGATCCGTGATGGGCTGTTTTTGTTTGCCGAAGCGCTTTCTGCCACCCGGGATTCCTTTGGGCTGTTTGGCTTTTCCTCCAGACGCCGCGAGCACGTCCGTTTTCATGAGATCAAACCGTTCCACACCCCCTATGGCAGTGATACCCGGGGTCGCATCCAGGCGCTGCGGCCTGGTTTTTACACCCGCATGGGTGCGGCCATCCGCCATGCTTCGACCATTTTGGAAAAACAACCGGCGCAAAAGCGTCTCTTGCTGCTGTTGACCGACGGCAAGCCCAACGATATCGACCAATATGAGGGGCGCTATGGTGTTGAGGATACCCGTATGGCGATTTTGGAAGCGAAAAAACAGGGCATACACCCTTTTTGCGTCACCATTGATCGGGATGCGGAGCGTTATGTCAGCTATCTGTTCGGCCCAGGTGGTTTTGCCCACATTCATCGCGCTTCAGAGCTTCCGCAAAAACTGCCGCAACTATACGCTCGGTTAACGGGATAGGTATCGTCCAACGGCTTGTCCCGGTTTTTGATCAAATCCGTCCAAACTGACTCATGGAATGAGGCAGGTGTCTGCCACAGCTTTTTGGCTTAACAATCAAGGGATGAAAATAATGAGTGATACGTTTGATATCAATATGGCCCGTACGGTTCATCTGAAGTGGGAATTGGATCTGGAAGCAATGGTCGCGGGAAGAATAGAACCAACCACCCTTGAATCCCATGAAAATTGCCATTTGGGCCGCTGGCTCCATTTTGTCGGGGTCAAAAAATATCAGGACATCGAAGCGATTCACCAATTGATTGATGTGCATCGTAACTTCCACAAGGTTGCTGACAAAATTGTCTTTGATCTCAAACATTCAAAATGGGGGAGTGTGGAAAAAAACTTGAAGCAGGTTCAAAGCATCAGCATGGATATTATCTTTATGCTGACTGTGATTGAGTTCAGCTCTTTGGAAAAACAGCGCGGGTTTCATTCTCTACCCAATCCAATACGAAAACTGATGCGCCAGCTCTTTGAAAAGGAAAATGTATCAAAACAGAACGGCCACCAAGTGCTTGAAGTCAGCCATGCCCGCCTGACCCATGTTCGTTGGTCCCGGGATCTTCTGGAAGCTTTCCGAAACAGGGGGCGTGATGTTCAATTGAGCCCTGCTGAAACATGTCCTTTGGGCGTCTGGATTCGTACTGTGGGACTGCATAAGTTTGGTGAACTGCCGCCTATGCAAAAATTGGATGAGGCGCATAAATCATTTCACCTCAAGGCTGATCAGTCTCTGAACGCTCTGAAAAGAAAAAATGATCGTCAAGCGGATCAGGCTTATGAAGCCATGCTTCGCTATTCACAGGAAGTGATCTACCTGTTGACGATGATTGAGTATCGGCTGCAAAACAACGATGCCATTGCCCCGCCCGTTTCGATTTCAGGGTAACTTTCAACAAATTCTGGGCAATGGATCCTCTTCGAGAGGTAGCAGGCGGCGTTCTCCGCCCAGGGGGGTGACCACGATCACATCGGGTTCGCCCGGTTCCAACTGCCCAATCAAGGCTGCCTGCTTTCCACCGGGCAGTGTTTTCAGGGTGGCGAGGGTGGCTTCGGCTGTTTCCGGGGCAACCACCGCCACCAGGCGACCTTCGCACGCCAGATAGAGGGGGTCGTAACCGAGAATGTCACACACCGCCCGTACCGGTTCCCGTATCGGTATTGATTCGCTGACAAGACGCACCGTCCGACCCGTCGCCAGGGCCAACTCATGGGCCACCGTCGCCAGCCCCCCCCGGGTGGGATCCCGCATGAACCGGACCCCCGGCAGGGTGCGCAGCCTCCGGGTCAGGGGATGAATAGAGGCGGAATCGGAGCGGAGATCCCCCCGCAGGCCAAACGCCTCCCGAGCCAGCATCACCGCCGTGCCATGGTCGCCCACAGGGCCGCTGACGAGCAGGCGATCACCGGATTGAATACGATCCAGGCCCAGGTTGATTTTTGGGCTACGCATGCCAATGCCAGTGGTCGCCAGATAAAGGCCCCCCCCCATGCCATGGGGCACCACCTTGGTATCCCCCGCCACGATAGAGACGCTACACATTTTTGCAGCCTCGGCCATGGAGGCCACCAGGCGATCCAGCAGGGCATATTCCAACCCCTCTTCGATAAAGGCGTTGAGGGTGAGATAGAGGGGGTCTGCTCCGGCCACAGCCAAGTCGTTGACCGTGCCGTGTATGGCCAGGGAACCGATATCCCCCCCCGGAAAGAGCAACGGATTGACGGTAAAGCCGTCGGTGGTGATCATCGGTATCCCGGAGGTGGGCAGGGGGAGAGCGGCGGCATCCTGATGGACATTCAGCTGGGGGTTGCCCAGGTGTTTGACGAAAATGTCGTCGATCAACTCCCGCATAAAACGTCCGCCGTTGCCGTGGGCCAGGGTGATGTGTTTATCGATCATGGGGCTCTCTCCTGGATTGGGCTTCGGCTTCGATGATCTGGCCGAAGGCGAGGGCTGCGTCGTTGCAGGGGATCTTCCGGTGGATCAGCAGTTGAAAGCCGTGTTGTTGGAGCAGATGGGCGGCCTCTTCGGTTAAAATCCGGTTTTGAAAGACGCCACCGGTGAGGCCTGCGGTGGTCACCCCATATCGTTTTCGGATGGCCACGGCCTGGTCCACCAGCGCCCGGGCCAGGGTGGCGTGAACCAAGCGGGCGGATTCAATGGTGGTGCGGGCAGGGGTGGGCCACAGGGCGTGGAGGAGGGGCTGCCAATCGGTGATCAAGAGGCCGCTGGGGTCGGGCTTGAGCGGCAGGGGGATTCCCTCTTCCCCTTGCCCGGCTTGTTCGGCCAGGGTTTCCAGGTACATGGGGCCTTGGCCCTCAAAACTGGCGGTGGAGAGCACTCCCAGCAGGGCGGCGGCGGCATCGAACAGGCGGCCAACGGCGCTGGTGGCAGGGGTGTTGAGCTGCCGCTCCCAGGCGTGGCGGGCCAGGGCATGTTGGCTGGGGGTGGTGAAGGGGGCTCCGGGCCACTCAATCCCCGCTTCCCAGGCGAGCCCCAAAGCACTGCGCCAGGGCGCGCGGGCCGCTTGATCACCTCCCAGGGGTCGGAAGGGTCTGAACGAAGCCACCCGTTGCCAGCTGCCGGGCATGCCCAATAGTGCTTCTCCCCCCCACAGGGTGCCATCCGCTCCCAGTCCGACCCCATCCCAGGTAAACACCAGAAGAGGTTCCTCTCCCCAGCCATGCTCCCCAGCCAGGGCCGAGGCGTGGGCGTGGTGATGGAAGATCGGGATGACCGGCAAGTGGCTGCTTTGGCTCCATCGTGTGGCGTCATAGCCGGGATGGGCGTCACAGGCGATGCGTTGGGGTTCGATGGCATGGAGGCGGCTCAAATCAGCCATCACCTGCTTGAAAACCAGCATTCCCCGGGGGGTGGAGAGTTCGCCGATGTGGGGGGAGATCACCACCCGATTATCCCAGGCGAGGGCGATGCTGTTTTTCATCTGCCCCCCCACCCCCAGGAGTGGGGTTTTGACGGCATGGGGCAGGGCCAGTTCCAGGGGGGTGCAGCCGCGCCCCAGGCGCAAGGGTTGGGGGTGATTTTCGATCACCCGAAAGAGGGGATCATCCGCCGGGCGGAGAATCGGGCGGTCGTGATGCAAAAATCCTTGAGCCACATGGCCCAAACGTTGGATGACCTCCTGGGAATGTGTGAGGACCGGTTCACCGCTGATGTTGCCGGAAGTGGCTACCAGAGCGCTGCCGAATGTCTCCAACAGCAGGTGGTGCAGGGGGGCGTAGGGGAGCATCAGCCCCACTTCCCCAAGAGCCGGGGCGATGGCTCGGGAGAGGGGGGCGTCCGGACGTTTGGGAGCCAGGACGATGGGCCGCATGGGATGGCAGAGTTGCCGGGCGTGCATGTTGTTCAGGGATGCCAGGGTGCGGGCCTGCTCCAGGCCATCCTCACCCGCCATGGGCACCATCACCGCCAGGGGTTTGTGGGGGCGGGGTTTGTGGCGGCGCAGGTGGTGGATGGCGGCGTCGTTTTGGGCATCGCACAGAAGGTGATAGCCCCCCACGCCTTTGACCGCCACCACCAGCCCCCCATGCAACGCCCTGATACAGGCTGCCAAGGCGGCATCGGAGACCGCTTCGGGGTGGCTTGTGGCGTTTGTGGCGTTTGTGGCGCTTGGGCCGTGCCAATAGAGTTTGGGGCCACACGCCGGGCAGGCCAGGGGTTGGGCGTGAAAGCGACGATCCAGGGGATTTTCATATTCGGTTCGGCAGTCGGCACAGAGGGGGAAACCGGCCATGGCGGTGTGGGGCCGGTCGTAGGGCAGCCGCTCGATGAGGGTATAGCGGGGGCCGCACTGGGTGCAGTTGATAAAGGGATAGCGATAACGCCTGGCCTGGGGGTCGTGCATTTCGGCCAAGCAGTCGTCACAGGCAAAATAGTCCGGGGGAATGGCGGCCCGGGTGGCGGGGCCTTGGGCGCTTGGGAGAATGATGAATTCATCCTGGTGGGGCTCCCACTCCGCCTCCATGATGGACTCCAACCGGGGCTGGGCCAGGGGCGGGGGAGTGGCCAGCAATTCCCGGTTGAAGGCGGTCAGGGAGTGGGGAGCCCCCTGAATAAAAATATCCACGCGACCGGCTACGTTGCGCACCCAGCCCGTGAGGCTGTGCCCATGGGCCAGGCGATAGACAAAGGGCCGGAAACCCACCCCCTGCACACCCCCGCTCAGGGTGATGCGTTGGGCTTGGCGTTTCTGGTCACCGGCTGCCATGGCTCCACCAGATGCGGCAGGCCCCTTCATCGGAAACCATGCAGGGGCCAATGGGGGTTCGGGGGGTGCAGGGTTTGCCATAGAGGCGGCAGAGGTTGGGGGGAATGCGCCCCATCACCACCTGGGCGCAGTCGCATCCCGGCGGCATGGCTCCGGCGCGTTTGCGGTCAGCGTCCGGTTGGATGCCAAAACGCTTGCGTGCGTCGTATCGATCCCAGGGGGGGCGGAGTTGGAACCCCGATTGCGGGATGATTCCCAACCCCCGCCAGGGGGCATCCACAACCGTCATGATGTCGTTCAACAGGCTTCTGGCTCCGGGGTTGCCGCCGGGATGCACCGACGCGGGATAGCAGTTGTCCACCAAAACTGTCCCTTCCCGAATCTGTTTCAGGAGAGAGTGGAGGGCAGCCAGCATCGACTCCGGTGTGAATCCGGCCACCGCCACCGGCAGTCCGTGATCCCGGGGAATAAATGCCCACTCCTCAGGCCCCATCACGGTGGCTACATGGCCTGGGGCCACCAAGCCATCAAAGTGGGCCTCTCCCGATGCCAGCAGCCCGGCCACGGCGGGCCAGGTGAGGCGGGCGGCCAGCAAAACCGACAGATTGTCCGGGGGGTTTTGCGCGAGCATGGCAGCCACCGGGGCGGTGGTGGTTTCGAACCCGGCGGCCAAAAACACCAGCTGCCGTTGGGGGTGTGCTTCGGCCCACCTGGCGGCTTCTGTGGGGGAAGCCATGGGTAGAATGGTGCCCCCCCGGGCTCGGGCTTCCTCCAGGGAGCGGGCCTCCTTGGGGGAGACGTTGACCGGTGCCCGCAACATATCCCCGAATGCCGCCACCGCCACGTCTTCTTTCAGGGCGAGCTGGATGGCGGCAAAAATATCCTCCTCGGGGCAGACGCAGACCGGGCAGCCGGGGCCGGGAATCAAGGTGATGTTTTTGGGCAGAACCGAGCGCAATCCCGCCTCGGAGATAACCCGTTCGTGCCCGCCGCAGACGTTCATGATCCGCACCATGTGGTCCGGGGCGATGGCGTGAATCCCCTTGAGCCAGGCCCGGGCGCTCATGGGGAGATGCCGGTTTGGGCCAGCAGCCAGTCGACCCAGGGGGTGAGGGTCGCGGGATCTTTGATGGACGTTTCCAGCAGGGGTGCGGGATTGGCCAGATGCCGGAAATATTTTTCAGCCCGGCGAGGGTCAAAATCTTCCAGGTAAGGGAGTAGATCGGTCTTGGTGATCAAGAGCAGGTCAGCCGTGCGAAAGATGACCGGATATTTGGCCGGTTTGTCATCCCCTTCGGTGGTGGAGAGCAGCACGACATTTTGGTGGCAGCCCAGATCATAGGTGGCAGGACAAACCAGATTGCCGACATTTTCCACAAACAGAATATCCACCTCGGTCAGATCCAGATCGTGGAGGGCGTGATGGACCATTTTGGCATCCAGATGACACGCACCGCCGGTGGTGATCTGGATGGCGGCAACCCCTTTGGCACGAATGCGTCGGGCATCGTTTTCGGTCTCCAGATCCCCTTCGATCACAGCCATTTTCAGCCGCCCCCCCAAGGCATCGATGGTGGCTTCCAGCAGAGCGGTTTTGCCGGCACCCGGCGAGGACATCAGGTTGATCGCCACGACGCCATTTTTTGCAAAGTGGTGGCGGTTATGGGCCGCCAGCCGATCGTTTTCAGCCAGCAATCCCCGCAGCATCTGAACCGCGCCATCCGCTGATCTCCCAGCTTCATCCATCGGCTGCGCCGTTGCGCTGTTATCCGACCTGACCGTCACCCCGCATCCACAGCTATCGCACATGGTGCTTCTCCCTTGGTTTGCTCAGAGGCTGTTTGGTGATTGCGTCCTGCTTGCCGCGGCGGCGTTAAAATCGTGCTCAAATCCTCACGTACTGGAGTACGCTCCGGTTTTCCGCGCGATTTTGCCTTGCCGGGGCGGCGCAATCCACAATCACCAAACAGCCTCTCAGGAAACGGTTTCGTTGATCTCCATCTCTACCGATGCCAACAGCAGGGCATCGCCGCTGATCAAGCGGGTGTGCCAGCCACCGCAGGCCAGGCACAACAGGGCGTTGGGGGTGGCGTCGCTCTCTTGGTCGCACGCCAGACATTTGATCCGCACCGGATCGGGCTCAATCTCCAGCTTGGCATCCCGGGCAATGGTCCCGGCGCGACCAATCAAAAAGGCGCTGGCCAGGAGTGCTGGCTCCACCCCGGAAAGGGGACCGATGCGCACCGTTATGCGCAGGACCTTTTCCGCCCCATGGCTCCGGGCGCTTTCGCTTACTTCCTGGATCAACGCCTGACACACCGAAAGCTCATGCATGACCCATCCTTTCTCTCAGGAAGAGGGGCTGCCAGCGGTTTCCTGGTCGAGCATTTCATCCAGCAGTGCCCAGGAGGAGCGCGCCTCGGTTTCGGTCATTTTTTGGATGGCATAGCCCACATGAACAATCACATGATCCCCCACAGAGAGGGATTCATGCTGTAACAAAAACAGGCTGACGGTGCGTTCCACGCCCCGGGCGGCACAGGTGGCGTTCAGGTGGTCGATGTGGGTGATCTGCATGGGGATGCCCAGACACATGGTTTTTATCCTTTTTTTTGTCTGGTGAGGACGTC
Organism: Magnetococcales bacterium; assembly: GCA_015232395.1. Taxonomy (NCBI): domain Bacteria; kingdom Pseudomonadati; phylum Pseudomonadota; class Magnetococcia; order Magnetococcales; species Magnetococcales bacterium. The sequence continues at coordinate 45,853 of JADFZT010000013.1, forward strand.
TCGGCCCTCTGGAGGTGGTCGGCATGGACAAAAAATTATATCTCTCCATGGAACCATCGGGCTAATTTACACCTCTATACGGTATAAGAGTTTCAGGAGGTTCTAAAGTTCCAGACCGGGAGAGGGAACGCATGATCTGAAGAGATTATAAAAGATGGGGGGGGTGGCGCATCACCAGGTTTGAGCAACAGAGGATGATCTATGAACGCCAACATCCTGATATTGGGTATCGGAAACCCCCTCTTGACCGATGACGGCATCGGCCTGCTCGCCATCTCACATCTGCGTGAAAAACTCTCTTCCTTGCCAAACATCGTCCCGGTGGATGTGGGGATTCCCTCCTTCCAACACCTGGACGCCATCACCCGCACCGACCATCTGATTGTGGTCGATGCCGCACTGTTCAATGCCCCGCCGGGAACCATTCGTGTTTTGACCGGGGCTGCCATGGATCACATCCTTCACAGCGGAAAACGCAGCGCCCATGAGGTGGGTATGGGCGATCTTCTGGATATGGCGCGTTTGTTGGGAAAACATCCCCAAAAACGCGCCCTCGTCTGTATACAGATCGGCGATCTGGCTTGGGGCGACGCCCCAACCCCGGAAGTGGTCGCCGCTCTGCCCCAAGCGGCTCAAACCGTTTGGTCCCTGGCTAAAGCGTGGTCGGCTGGGGGCCTCTCTCCCGCAATGAAGGAGTCGACTCATGGCCAAACTTCCAACAGTGGGGAGCGCCTTTGATTCCCTGGGGGTGACCCGCCGGGAACTGCTGCGTTTCAGCGCGACGGCAGCAGCTCTGCTGGCCTTGCCCACCACCAGCGTGACAGCCCTGGCCGATGCCCTGGTGCGGGCAAGGCGGCCTTCGGTCATTTGGCTCTCGTTTCAGGAGTGTACCGGCTGTACCGAATCCCTGACCCGGGCCCATGCACCGACCATCGAGGAGCTGATTTTACAGCTGATCTCCCTGGACTATCACCACACCCTGCAGGCCGCCTCCGGCCAAGCGGCGGAAGAGGCCCGCAAGGCCGCGATGGCGGAAAATTTTGGCCGCTATATCCTGGTGGTGGATGGTGCCCTGCCCCTCGATCATCCCGAATATTCCACCATCGCCGGGATCGACAACCGGACGATGCTGGAGGAGAGCGCCAAAGGGGCCGCTGCGGTGATTGCGGTGGGGAGCTGTGCTTCCTTTGGCGGACTCCCGGCTGCCCAGCCCAATCCCACCGGGGCGGTGCCAGTCAGCGCCATTGTGACGGACAAGCCTCTGCTTCACCTGCCGGGCTGCCCTCCCATTCCTGCTGTGATCAGTGCGGTGGTGGCCCACTTTTTGACCTTCAGCACCCTGCCCGAACTGGATGGCCAACTGCGCCCGAAAGCCTTCTATGGCGAAACCATCCACGACCGCTGCTATCGGCGTCCCTTTTATGACCAGGGTCTCTTTGCTGAATCATTCGATGACGAAGGAGCGCGCCAGGGATGGTGCCTGTTTAAGCTGGGTTGCAAAGGCCCCACCACCTACAACGCCTGCGCCACCCTGCGCTGGAATCATGGCACCAGCTTTCCCATCCAGTCGGGGCACGGCTGCCTGGGTTGCTCCGAAGCCAGGTTTTGGGATGCCGGAGATTTTTATAAGCCGATCTCCACCCCCATCGAACCGGTGGATCAGGTCATGCGGGCAGCGGCTGTGGGTGGGGCCGGGGTAGGGGGGGCGTTGATTGGAAACAATCTCAGGCAGCGTCGCCAGGCGGAAAAAGCGCACCAACCGGTAGGGATCGATGATCTGGAGAAAGAGTCATGAACGCCCTGCCGATGGATCTACTGTTATGGGCCCGGGGGCCGGGCATGACCCTGGCTCTGGTCATCCTGGTTGGTGGTTTGGTGGTGCGTCTGTTGGAAACCATCAGCATGGGCCATCGGGGGTGTTTGGCCCCCCCTGTCACCAATGGCAGCGCCTCCTCCGGGGTTACCACCCTCTGGCGGCGTTTTGGCGTGCCCCCCGGCATGCTCAAGCGAGCGCCGATCACCTATCTGGGAGGCTATCTGTTTCACGTTGGGTTGTTGATCACGATTTTTCTGTTCGTTCCCCACATCGCTTTTTTCAAGGAGGTGATCGGCCTCTCCTGGCCCGGGTTGCCCAACCTGTGGATCGACCTTGCCACCATCGCTGCCTTGGCGGGGATGATCATGCTGTTGGCCGACCGTTTGATCCATCCGGTCAAGCGGTTTCTCTCTACCTTTGAGGATTATCTGGTCTGGACCCTGACTTTTTTGCCACTGCTGACAGGCTATCTGGCCTTTCACCACCAGGGGTTGGCCTATGAGACCATGTTGGCGCTTCATCTGCTGGCGGTGGAAGCGCTGCTGGTGGCGCTGCCCTTCACCAAGCTCATCCATGCCATCACCGCCTTTGGGGCCCGTTGGTATACGGGAACCTGGTTTGGCAGAAAGGGGATTGCGTCATGAGCGCCACCTTTGCAAAAGGGCTGAACGCCTTCCGAACCTTTTTGGATGCGCCAGCCGCCACCTTTTTTTCCAGCTGTGTCCATTGCGGCCTGTGTGCCGAAAGCTGCCTCTTTTATACCGAAACCCAGGATCCCAAATATGCCCCGGTCCACAAGCTGGAGCCCTTGCGGCGTCTTTGGCAACAGGAGTTTACCCTCCTGGGGCGGCTCGGCAAGCTGCTGGGGCTGTTGAAACCCCTCCGGGATCAGGATTTGGCAGCCTGGAGCGCGTTGGTTTTTGATTCCTGCACCATGTGCGGACGCTGCTCCCTGGTCTGCCCGGTGGGGATTGATCTGGTCTATCTGATTCGCCGCATGCGTGAGGGGATGGCGGCGGCTGGGCATGCGCCGTCGTCTCTGGTGGAGGCGACCCGGCGCAACGTTCGCCTGGGCAGCGCCATGGGGGTTTCCATCGAGACCCTTCAGGCCCAGATCAAACACCAGGAAGCAGCGTGCGGCCTGAAGATTCCCCTGGATCGGGAAAAGGCCGATGTGTTGATGCTGCTCTCCTCCATGGAGATCGTGCAGTTTCCGGAGATTATTGGCGCGGTGGCGCACATTTTTCATCAGGCCGGGGTCTCCTGGACCTTCTCTTCCAAGGCGTTTGAGGCCACCAACAGCGGCATCCAGATCGGGGTGCCGGATATCGCCCGCCAGATCGTTTTGCGTACGGTCGAGGAGGCCGAGCGCCTGGGGGTCACCACGGTGATTGCCCCGGAGTGTGGCCATGGCTTCCGCGCCCTGCGCTGGGAGGGGCCGGACCTGATCGGCAGGCCCTACCGCTTCCGGGTTTTGCATCTGCTGGAAATGCTCGATGAGCTGCAACGGGATGGACGCCTGCCCTTGGGGCGTGGGGAAAAGGATCCGCGCCCCCTGACCTACCACGACCCTTGCCAGATCGCCCGCCGGGGAGGGGTGGTGAAACAGCCCCGGCGTCTCCTGGCCCGGATCGCTACTGATTTTCGGGAGATGGATGACAGCGGCCAATGGAATTGGTGTTGCGGCGGTGGGGGCGGGGTGAGCGCCGTGGAGCGGGCAGAACCCCTGCGCGCCAAGGCTTTCGGGCGCAAAAAAGAGCAGATCGAGGCGTTGGGGGTCCACACCCTGGTCACCGCTTGCGCCAACTGTCGAACCATCATCGAAGAGGATCTGGAAGCCTGTGATATGGAGGTGGAGGTGGTTGGGTTGACGGAAATGGTCGCCCAGCATCTGCAAGAGACCACGGAAGACCAGATCGCCTGAGGGAGAACCGTCATGAATAAACGTATTGTCGTCGATCCCGTTACCCGCATTGAGGGTCACCTGCGCATCGAAGCGCAACTGGAGGGGCAGCGCATTCAACACGCCTACTCCTCGGGCACCATGGTGCGGGGGATCGAAATTATCCTCAAAGGGCGGGATCCCCGGGATGCCTGGGCTTTTACCCAACGGATCTGTGGCGTCTGCACCCTGGTACATGCCATCGCCTCGGTGCGGGCTGTGGAAAACGCCCTGGCCATCACCATCCCCCCCAACGCCCAGCTGATCCGCAACCTGATGATCGCGGCGCAATATGTCCACGATCATGTGATGCATTTTTACCATCTCCACGCCCTGGATTGGGTGGATGTGGTCTCCGCCCTCAAGGCCGACCCCAAGGCTACCTCGGAATTGGCGCAATCGGTAGGCTCTTACCATAAATCCTCCCCAGCCTATTTTGCCGAGACCGCCAAAACCCTCAAAACCTTTGTCGAAGGGGGGCAGCTGGGCATCTTTGCCAACGGCTACTGGGGCCATCCGGGATATCGGTTGCCGCCGGAGGCCAATCTGATGGCGGTGGCCCACTATCTGGAAGCACTTGAGTGGCAGCGGGACGTGGCGCGCCTGCACGCCATTGTCGGCGGCAAAAATCCCCATCCCAATTTTGTGGTGGGGGGGGTGCCCTGTGCCATCGGTCTGGAATCCGGGGGGCAGTCTGGAACCACGCTCGATATGGCGGGGCTGGGGGAGATCAACGCCATTATTGGTCGCTTGCGGGCCTTTGTGGATCAGGTCTATCTCCCCGATACTCTGGCCATCGCCGGGTTTTACAAAGATTGGTCCAAGCAAGGGGAGGGGGTGGGTAATTTTCTCTGTTACGGCGATTTTCCGGAAAAGGGCATGAGCGATCCCGCTTCGTTCCTCTTTCCTTCCGGGGCCATTCTCGACCGGGATCTCAGCACGGTCCATCCCATCGACCTCAACGACCCCGAGCAGATCCGCGAATTCGTTTCCCGCTCCTGGTATCGCTATCAGGAGGGCAAGGGGGCGGGGCTGCACCCCTATGCCGGTGAGACTGCCTTTGACTATGACGGCCCCAAACCCCCCTATGAACATCTCGATGTGGATGGATCCTACTCCTGGCTCAAGGCGCCCCGCTGGCGGGGACGGCCCATGGAGGTGGGACCTCTGGCCCGGGTGCTGCTGCTCTATGCCAAGGGCCACGAACCGACTCGGGCCCTGGCGGCAAGCGCCTTAAAGCAGCTCGATCTACCCCTGGCAGGACTCTTTTCCACCCTGGGTCGCACCGCTGCCCGAACCCTGGAAACCAAGATTGTCGCCGATACCCTGCCCACCTGGTATGATCAGCTTATGGCCAATATTCGTGCCGGTGACACACGCACCTTCAACAACGAAAAATGGCAACCCGACACCTGGCCGAATCAGGCCCGGGGGGTGGGATTCATGGAAGCGCCCCGAGGTGGGCTGGCCCACTGGATTGTGATCAAGGAGGGGCGTATCGACAACTATCAGGCGGTGGTTCCCAGCACCTGGAATGCCGGTCCCAGGGATTCGTCAGGACAGCCCGGTCCCTACGAGGCGGCTCTGGAGGGTCACCACTTGCACAACCCGGATCAGCCCCTGGAAATTTTGCGCACCATCCACAGCTTTGATCCCTGCATCGCCTGTGCGGTACATGTGCTGGACCCGGAAGGCAAAGAGCGCATTCGGGTGCGGATACGTTAAGCCAAAAGGGGGTGAGAGATCATGAATGAACTTTCCTTGCCGATGGTCTGTTTCATGGCGTTGGGGTTTGGGCTGCTCCACGCTTTGGATGGGGATCATCTGATCGCGGTGACCGGCCTTTCCAGCGGCTCTTCGGCTCCGGGCCAGAGGGTCGGCTATTGCACACGCTGGGCGTTGGGGCATGGTTTGACCTTATCCCTGGTGGGGATTCCGGTGTTGTTCATGGGGGCGGCCATTCCCGTGACGCTCTCCGACATGGCGGAGCGTCTGGTGGGTGTTCTGTTAGTGGTGATTGGCCTGCGCCTGGGATGGGTCTTGTTTTTGGGGCATTTCGATGGCGCAAGTCACCAGGGGATTGGCAAAAGGCCTTCTCCTCTCCCTGCTGGTCAGGGGGATGGCCCGGGGGGCAGCAACCATGCCCACCACAGCTATTGGCCGGTGGGAGTCGGTATGGCGCACGGTTTGGGGGGATCGGCCCCGCTGTTGAGCCTGCTCCCCCTGTTTGATCTGACACCGTGGCACGGTCTGCTCTACCTGGTGTTGTTCAGTTGCGGTGCATTGATAGCCATGTTGGCGTTTGGTGGCCTGCTCAAAGCCGTCTTCATCTCTTTTTCGGCTATGGGGCAGGGGCTGGTCTTCAACGTTAGGCTTGGGGTGGTGGGACTGGCCTTGGGCTATGGGGTGTTTTTGATGGTTTGATCTGATTTTTTATGCCCAAGCTTCAAGACACCGCCTTCAGGCAGTCAGCTTTCAGAGCCTGCAGGTGGTGAATCTGTAATTTCCGAATAAAAACAGTAGTGATTTGGCGTTCTTGTAACCGGTCCCACTTTGTCCTATCCTGGCTTCCATGAAGGGTATTCTGATCCTCATGGACCATTTCATAGTCAAGAAATGATCCAGGACCTGGCACCTGGAAAACAGATTGCCGGGGCTTTTTCAGCTACCTGAGATGGTATGAGTTGGCGTTCGCCAGGGATATGGCGAGGTCTCTGAATCATTACTGATAGAGTGACTTGGTCGTGTCCATGATGGAAATCTACCATGGGGACGGGCTGAGCCAACATGACAGTACCCTTTCCAGTACAAAGTGAGGCATGCAAAAAGCCCTGACATGTCATGGCAGGTGAGGTTTTCAGGCGTCACATCTTGAAAATAATCTGCTGGAGATTTTGATCAACTTGACGGTGTGGTGACAAAATATTCATGGATGATCTGGTTAATATATTAATTGTTGATGATTCCCAAGACGATGCTGAACTGCTCGCGTTGGATATTGCCAGTAATGGTCTCAACATTCATTGGATACGCGTTGACAGTGAAATAGATTTGACCACTGCTTTGGCAGAGCAGGAATGGCATGTTGTGATATGCGATGTTCATATGCCTGCTCTGACCCCGGAACAAGCTCTTGGTATTGCACATAAAAATGGAAATGACATTCCAGTCATTATTGTTTCTGGGGTAGTGCAAGAGTCCGAAGCTATTAAACTATTCATGTTTGGAGCCAAAGATTTTTTTTCAAAGGATAATCTTGTTCGATTGCCGATGGCTATTCGGCGTGAAATGATTGAACATAAATCCCGTAAAGCCAGGCTTTTGGCAGAGCGACGTCTACAATTGAGAGAATCTCACCTGCGAGCTATTCTCGATAATTCTCTGGATGCCATTATCACAATCGATCAAGAAGGTCTTGTCACAGAATTCAACCCCACAGCTGAGCTGATTTTTGGGTATTCCAAAGAAAAAGTGATGGGTCGGAATGTGGCTGATATCATCATTCCATCTGAATCACGTTCAGCGCATTCAAAGGCTTTTTTCTCGCATTTAAGTCAGATGAAGAACAAAGAGGTGATCAAGCGTCGGATGGAGGTTGTCGGGGAGTGTGCCGATGGAAAAAAAGTTGATCTTGAAGTCGTCTTGGTTTCTACAAATAAAGATGGAAAAATCAACTGCACTGCTTTTCTTCATGACATAAGCGACCGCAAGCAATTGATCAAATCTTTGCAGGAGACCTTGGAGGTTGCAGAGTCCGCAAACAGGGCCAAAAGTGAATTTTTAGCCAATATCAGCCATGAAATCCGCACCCCCATGAATACCATCATTGGTATGACTGATTTGGTGTTGAACACCTCGCTCTCCCAGGAAGAACAACGGGGTAACCTTGAAATTGTCCTGAAATCGGCGGACACCCTTTTGGAGTTGATTAACAGTATTCTGGATCTCTCCAAGATTGAATCCGGCAAGCTTCTCTTGGAGGAAATATCCTTTGATCTCAGTGGTCAAATCGGCAATGTCTGCGAAACCCTGGCCATCAAAGCCCATGAGAAAAATCTGGAGCTTTATTTTCAGGTGGACGACAACATTGCGGAGACTCTGGTTGGGGATCCTCTGCGGCTAAAACAGGTGATCGCAAACCTTGCAAATAATGCCATCAAATTTACCAAAACCGGTGAGATCGTGGTTCGGGTGGAGCGAGAGACAACGTCTGGCTCAGTCACAGATGAGATGGCTGGCAGTCAGGATATCAAGCTCCATTTTTCCGTTTCCGATACTGGCATTGGCATTCCCAAGGATAAGATTTCCCGGGTTTTTGAAAGCTTCGTCCAGGCAGATGGTTCTACCACTCGGGAGTTTGGGGGAACTGGTCTGGGACTGGCTATTTCCAAACATCTGGTCAAGATGATGGGTGGGGAGTTGTGGGCTGAAAGCGAGGTCGGCAAAGGCAGTGTATTCCATTTCACCGCCTGTTTTGCGATAGGCCATCGGGGAGGTGCCCACTATTCCCGGCGATCCATCCCCCCTGCCATGGGTAAAATGGTGGTGGATACGGTGCTTTCCGGGATGCGCGTACTCATTGCAGATTGCAATGAAACGAGCCGGACCATTTTACGAGGCATGTTGGTCGGATTCGGCGCCATATCCCGGGAGGTGGCAACAGGCTGTGCGCTGGTTGAAGCGCTGCAAGAAGCAGAAGAAAGTCATTCAACCTGGGATCTGATCCTCCTGGATTTTCGTCTCTTGGAAGAAGATCCCCCAGACCCGGTCGTCATGGATGGTTTTCTGGATTATCGAGGTAAGGTTTTGGTGATGTTGCCCACGAACATCGGCATTGAGTCCTATTCCGAGATCGGTTGGTTGCACAGAACCCCCTATTTGAAAAAACCGGTACGCAAATTCAAGCTGTTGAAAGCTGTAAACCGCATGATGGCTATGGAGGCAACAGAGGAGAAGAGTGAGTCGGAAATTTTCATCCAGGCCAAGCGTACCACCAAACCTCTAAAAATCCTCCTGGTGGAGGATGAAATCAACAATCAAAAATTGGCAACGGCCATTCTCGAACATGTAGGCCATGATGTCACCATCGCTAATCATGGTAGAGAGGCATTGCGCTCTATGGAAAAATTTTCCTATGACTTGGTCTTGATGGATCTTCAAATGCCAATCATGGATGGTTTGGAAACCACGCATCATATTCGTGCAGCCTCTTCTTTTCATGTCAAAGATCCCAAGGTGCCCATCCTTGTCCTTTCTGCAAGGACCCTGTCCGAAGAGGAGCAGCAATATATCCAAACCAGTATGAATGGCTATTTGCGGAAACCTTATCGGGCTCAGGAATTGTTGAGTGCTGTTGAACCCTTTGCCAGAAAGGATAAAATTGTAAAGAAGCCAGAAAAACCAAAACAAAGCGTCATCATTTTAAAGCCGACAGAGGTGGATCCGGTTGTTTACAAAGAAAGAAGGTGTGCCTTTTTGGACCACTCGCAATCTCATGTAGTCAACGTGAAAAAGGCTCTGGATAAGCGTAACCAGCGTCTGGCTCTGAGATCAATCATGTGGCTTGAGAGCGCCGCCATTGAAGTTGGCGCTATTCGGGTGGAAGTGGAAGCGATACGCTTCCGGGGTAAGTTGGAGGTGGAAGATTGGGAGGCGTGCTGCAACATTTTTCACAGGCTTGAACTGAATGTACTTCAGATTGTCGAGGTTCTCACGCAAAATGAAACACAACCCTTGAAGCCTATAACCCATCAACCATGAAAAACAGGCACACCTGTCCAAAGCAGGTTCTCAAAGATGCTCCCTCCCGTTGAAACGGGTGATCCTTTCTGAAATATGGTTTTTATTGAAATGTCAGGATTTTGTTTGTTTCATCCTCATTGTGGTCAGATTGTTTTTTTCTCTCCCGTTATTCTGGAATGTCAGTCCTACAGATGATATGGCAGTCTGAGCCGCTGTAGAGTTCCGGTGACGTGATTTTTTTGACTCTTTGTGGGACCGATAAACATATAAAAAAATATAATCGCATTGAAAAAGTTGCTGTTTTTGTTGAAGGCATGAATTTTGCATTACCATGTCCGATAACAAGCGAATATAGGACAGCAAACAAAATGGGAGAAGATGATCATGAAGAGATTCTTTATTGAAATCGTAGAGAACGGCTACGGCATTTTTGACGCCACCAATCAATCTTTTGTGTTTGATGGGATTTTGGACTGGTGTGTTGCCTGTGAGCTTCACGAAATGTTGTCAGGGGAAGTGACAGCCTCACGATGTTTATAAATAATTTTCCAATCATACTCTATCAAATGGGTTGGGAAGCAACGCAAAATCCCAATGGTACCGTCGCCAACAAATTGTCTGTGGTGGCTGTGGTTATATCGTTGATAGGGATTAACGTGCTTGCTATAGCCCTTCCCCTCATAACGTTCTTGTGAGAACAAGGAGAGGCCTTCTGAAATCACATGCCTACCCTCGAAAATCGGTGGTGGGCATCGATATTTACCTGGGAATCGATGAACTACGTTGCAGAAAAAATGTCTAATAATTTAACGAAGGGACAAGCAGGCGGCGCTATGGCATTCCTCCCAAACCAGGATCCTGGTGCAGCTCTCCCCCGTGACTGCCCAGGAAAATGATAGACGCATAGCCGCTTGTCCCTTCCCAAATTTCCCCTCCTGAAAGCTCTTTTCTCGAACGCGAGAGCATCCAGAAAAAATTCCCAGGTGTAACCCCCCCCCGTGATGCCCCAGCCTGATCATCCTAAATCGTCGATCGCGCAGAAGCCGATTTTCAGCCAGCCTGCTGTTTTTCTCTCCACGTTTTGAAGTTCTGTTCCTTCGTCCACTCTCCATGCCTTTGATGCAATCAAGCAGCAAAGAGAGGTAACTGAAAGGAAAGGCGGGCTGATGTCTGCTTGGCAAGTGCCAGAATCCAGGCAAAAAGAAGCCGGAGCTTCCTCAGGACGGCGCGCAGATTGTAGCCGATCCCGGCCAGTAACGTATTGGCCTTGTCGCCGAACACACCTTGTGGAAAGTTCCGATTCAACCGGCCTTCGACCTTTTGGTGTCCGATGACCGCTTCCATGGTGCTTTGTCGACGAAGTTTCTTCTTGAGTGTTGGCGTTACACCACGGCGCTAACCGGAAATAAAAACCTGGGAATCGGTGACGCCGCGCCCTTTGTATCCACGGTCCACGTAACACCGTTTCGGTTTTTTTCCGACCAGCCGCTCAATCTGACTCAGCGCGCCGGAAAGTGTGTGAGTTTGGAGGATAAAAAGCAGGGGGCTTTTTATCCTCTGAAATGGTGGACGGATGTTTATAAAAATGAAATAAAAACAACGAATTCTGAGTTTTAAGCAGGACAGGGGATCATGTTTGCCGATATGCAAAACGCGTAACGCCATATCCGGATACGACCTCGTTGGAAAAAAAACAGCCATCGACAGCCATCCCTCTTTTCCTCACAGGCTCAAAAAGCGAAAAACCTTTTTTTCCACATCTGATGTCCATCTATTTCCGCTGGTACCAAGAGGCCATCGTCATCCTGGTCCAGCATGTGGGAGGCGAATTTTTTTGTTTCCGAATAAAATCAAAGGGAACAGGCCAATCCTGTAACCGGCCCCATTTTGCCCTGTCTTGATAGCCGCTTTGAACCCCTATTGGCACGCCGTCAAATCGGACCGTCAGATATGCAGGCTAAACCGCTTTATTGGCTATTTGGAAAAGGTGGTGTTCCAGATCCTGACCGATGTTGTTCAGCGTCATAATATCCGTTTCACAGCGGGAGATGATCCGCATGAGAGCATGCTCCTGCTCATCGCTGAGGCCGATACCCAGGTGGTTGAAGGACTCCTCGATTTCCCACACCATTTTGGAAAAACGCTCGACACTGAGATCCCGGACGGTCGTCTGTTTGTTGCGGACGTCGACCACGGCCTTCTCCAGGGAGTCGAGAAGGGAGGAGAGGCTCTTCTCCCGCTGGGCGAGTTGCAGAGTGGTTTGAAGTGCTGCGGAACGGGCATTGGCGCTGACGATCAAGGTGGCGAGAATATCTTTCAGGCGGCCAAAGCTTTCCTCATCCTGTTCCACCAGATCGTGGACAAGAATCAAAACCCGCTCAGAGGTGAAAAGGGTGCTTTTACCCACGATCATGATCCGGTCATGGGCGTCGATTTCCTCCAACACAGCCTGTTCCCCCGGACGTAACGGTGACTCACGGGTATGGATCGCAACAGCCCTGTCTTGGATCAGACCCACCACCCCCTCCAGGCCCAACCCCTCCAGAGTAATGAATATCTCATTCGCCAGAGCGGCGTCATCCGGGCAAAGATAGCTGTCCTGGAGGAAACGCAGCACCTCCCCCAACTCCCCTGAGGTGGTCATGGCGCTGAGGGCCACCTGTTGGGCCATCTGGACCTCATCCTGCAGGCGTTGTTGGGCCTGCTGGCTCTCTTTGGTCTGGTTTTGCAGAAGCAAGGCAAGTGTTTTTTCCCGTTCGGCGAGTTTCAAACGGGTTTGCAGCGCCGCGACCCGGGCATCCACGCTTTCGACCATCATGGCGAGAATATCCTTGAGGCGGCCGAAGGTTTCTTGATCCTCCACGGGCATGTCCTGGACCAGGATCAGTGTCCGTTCGGCGGTAAAAAGGGTGCTCTTGCCAACAGTCATGATGCGTCTGTTGGCGTAGATGTTTTTCAGAATCATCATCTCCAGCGAGGGGAGAAAGGAGGTGGTGTGTCTTGAGGTTTCCGGATTTTCCCCGGCCAGGCGGATCAGACCCTTTAATCCCAATTGATTCAGGGTGTTGACCACCAGCTCTGCCAGGCTGTGATGATCGTTGCAGGCATAACTGTCCTGGAGGAACCGGAGCACCTCACCCATCTCTCCCGAGGTGGTCATGGCGCTCATGGCAACTTCGTTGGCCTGAAGTGCGTCATGTTTCAGCTGATCATAGAGGCTTTTGTTTTTCAGAGTGAGTTGTATCTTGGCGTGGAGCTCCTCGGAATGGATCGGCTTGGTCAGATAGCCTTCCCCTCCGGCGTGATAGCAGGCGACACGTTCTTCCAGGGAGGCCTGAGGGGAGAGAAAAATAACAGGAATGCGGGGGAGGTTTTCATCGGCGCTCAGTTGTTGAAAAAGCGCCAACCCCTCCATGTCGGGAAGATGGACTGCCAGCAGGATCAGGTCGGGTGGGGTTTGGGAGACCCTTTCGAGGCATTCACGTCCGTCTGCCATACAGTGGATCGTATAGGTTTCCCGTAACTCCTTTTGAAGGAATTCCTGGCATTTTACATCCCCATCCACGGCGTAGATCAGAGTCCGGTCATCCATGATTCACCACCTGTTTCGAATTCGAAAAAAACCAACCATAGACTGAGCCTGCCGGGATGAGTGCCGGGCAATTTTGTGGGAGGAGCAGATTGACAACGCGCCTGTTTGATCCAATATTTTCTGGCGCATGATGTTCTTCAGGAAAAAAGTCTAAAACAAAACTGCCAGCTTCGCTACAGCTTTGTCAAATTGAGCAAAACACGACCAAACCGCCCGCCAAGGCTTATCCGATAGAAGGAAGCGGACATCAGGCGATGGCCTTGGAGACTGTTCGGTGATTGCGTCCTGCTTACCGGGGAGGCGCAACCCCCAACCCCCAAACGCATTCCTGCTTGGAAATGCAATTCAAACGAGGGACTTAAACGCATCGTTTGAACCAGAATTCGTATGAATCCAAAATACGATCTCATCACATACGGCTTCTCATAGCCAGAAAATTCCTCGCAAAAATCCACATCCTTCACCAAGTGGGGAGTGGGGGGGATGGTTGAGAGGAATGGAAACCGCAATGTCCAAATTGTAAAATGGCCCGTCAGTATTTACGAAATATTTTTGGGGGGATGGCTGCATGTTTTTCCAAGGCATGGAAATCAAGAGAAACAAGCGGTATCGAGAGCCGTGATTCTTTACCTTTGTGAAAAACCGTCCCAGGGGCGCGATATTGGCCGTGTCCTGGGTGCCACGTCTCGGCGGGAAGGGTACGTTGAGGGGCGTGGGGTCTGTGTGACCTGGTGCATTGGTCATCTGCTGGAAATGACCGAACCGGACCGGTACCGACCGGAATGGAAGCAGTGGCGGTTGGACACGCTCCCCATGGTCCCTGAAAAATGGAAGCTGGAGTTGACCCGCCGGGGCGGCAAGCAGTTTAAAGTCATCAAAGAACTGTTGCAGGGGGCGAACGAGGTGGTGTTGGCCACCGATGCCGACCGGGAGGGCGAGACCATCGGGCGTGAGGTTTTGGAGCGATGCCGGTATCGGGGGAAGATCTCTCGTCTTTGGCTGTCGGCGCTGGATGATGCCAGTATCCGTAAAGCTCTCTCCTCCCTTTGGCCCGGAGAGAAAACCGAACCCCTGTATCAGGCGGGAATGGGGCGCGCCCGTGCGGATTGGTTGGTCGGCATGAATCTCACCCGTGCCTACACGATCATTGGCCGCCAGGGCGGTTATGATGGCGTGCTGAGCGTTGGCCGTGTCCAGACACCCACATTAAAGCTGGTGGTGGACCGTGACCGGCTGATCGAAAATTTTAAGCCGGTGGACTATTTTGATGTCATTGCCTTCCACCGCGTGGCCAACGGCCCATTCAATGCCAAGTGGATCCCATCGAAAAAACACGCCGATGGCGAAGGGCGCTGCCTGGATCGTGGGATTGCAGAGGCGGTTATCCAGAAAGTCCAAGGGCAGATCGGCAAGGTAACCCGGGCAGAGACCAAGCGGGTAAAAGAGCCTCCGCCATTGCCCCTTGAACTCTCCACCCTGCAGCAGGAGGCCTCCCGCCGTTGGAGTATGAGCGCCAAGAGAACCCTCGAAGTTGCTCAGTCCCTATACGAAAAGCACAAGGCCGTCACCTATCCTCGAACGGACTGCCGGTATCTGCCCACTGAGCAATTCAAGGATGCACCAAAGATTCTTCAGGCCGTTGCGGGCAATGATCCCGGGATGGCCCGGTTGGTCCATATGGCCAACCCCCAAATTCGCTCCAAAGCCTGGAACGACAAGAAGGTCACGGCCCACCACGCCATCATCCCCACCGCTGCCAAGGTGAACGTTGAGAGGTTGAGTCGAGAGGAGTCCTTCATCTACGACCTGATCCGCCGCCACTATCTGGCGCAGTTTTTCTCCCCTCACGAATATGATGCGACTGTCATCGACACCCTGGTTAATTCAGAGTCCTTCCGGGCATCTGGCCGTGTTGAACAGGCCCCTGGATGGAAACAAGCGCTGGGCCAGCCAAAAAAAGAGCAGGCCACCGAGGGTAAAGAGGAGGGTCAGAGTCTCCCTCGTGTCCGAACAGGAGAAGATGCCGGGATTGAAAAAGCTGAATTGATGGCAAAGCAGACCAAGCCCCCCAATCGCTATACGGAAGGCACGCTGATTCAGGCGATGAAATCGGTGGGCAAACTCGTGGAAGACTCCCGGCTACGCAAAATTTTGCGGGACACATCGGGTATCGGTACAGAGGCGACCCGGGCCTCCATTATCGAGACCCTCATCAAACGGGAACTCCTCGCCAAGGAAGGGAAGAAAAACCTTTTAAGCATGCCCGCAGGGCGAGCACTGGTCGATGCCTTGCCGCACAGTGTGACCGATCCAGCCACCACAGCGGTCTGGGAGCAAACCCTGGATGACATTTCCAACGGCAGTGGATCCCTGGGTGAGTTTTTGGACAAGTCCGAGTTGTGGCTGAACAAGCTGATCGGCAATGTCAAAAAGCGCCAGGAAATGGGGATCAATCCTTTTCAAAACCTCCCCGATCTACCCATATCCGGAACCCGCCGCAGAGGGCGTGGTCGTCCAACATCAAGAGGTGCGGCTCAGCGACCAGCCGCGATGCCGGATCCTTCACGGCCTTGTCCGGATTGCAGCAAGCCCATGGTCCGAAGAAAGAGCAAGCGCGGCTGGTTTTGGGGATGCTCCGCTTATCCCTCCTGTTCAACGACGATGCCGGATGTTCCAGGACGCAACACGTCGAGCAGTGCAGCCACTGGGCCAACTTGCCCCAAATGCCACAAGGGCCATCTGATTGAGAGGAGTGCACAGAAGGGAAAAAATTCTGGCAATCGATTCCTCGGATGCAGCCAATATCCATCCTGTCGACATACCCGCCATATTGGAAGTTGAGGCTGTCGTAGAGGCGATTCCGGCTGGTCGGCAGCTCAAGGGGGTGCAGCTGGCCGATATGCTGAAAACAGATTCGATGGAATGGCTGGAGCTATGGGAAAGTGCTGGGATTTTACGCCCGGTAGGGTAGAACAGGGCTGGCCACGAGAATGGTTCTTTACTGCGCTTTTGTTGTAAAACAAATATTTACTACCATCAGAGCAGTGATTATTTATTCCGCATATAGGCGGCCTTGTAGGCTGCAATGTATCCTGCCGTTTTTAAATCAAGGGGTTGTTTCTTGACAGGGCGGGTTGTCGAACGCGGTTTGGCACTCTCAGGGGGGGGAGCATCGGTGGTGACTTGAGGTGGCTTGGGAGCTGGTTTGGAAGAGGAAAGAGCCTGTTTGATGGCGGGCAGAATCACAGCCGCTTCGGATGGGGAGAGCGGGATTGGCTGGATCCCGGAGATTTTTCTCATCCGGTGAAGAAAGTCGATGATGAAATCATCCTTTTGCCTGTCCATTGACGTTGGCTCCCGGAAGCTGGAGGAGGGTGCGGAAGTGGAAAAGCAGGGGGTTTTTCATTCTCTGAAATAGTAGACGAGTATTGGTGAAAAGAAAATATAAAACAACGAACACGGAGTTCTTCAAATAGGAGAGGAGTGCAAGGCTTCATGTTTTTCTGGACCATGATGATTGCATGACTTATGATGGATCCCGGATTTGAAACAACTGGATAAGCGACACTTCGTCCTCAGACACCCCCTTCAACGCGCCTTCAACCCTCCCGGAGTTCGAACAGTTGGTCCTGCCCCTGACCTGATTTGGACAGCTTGGGACCATAAACGATAAAAAGGTGGCCTCAACCCAAGATCAGCGGCTACAGATTTTTTAGTAATTAGTATTCTTATGTATTGAGTTCCAGATTATTTGTTTACTGTGGAGCTGTCTGTTTTGACAAAACAAAATTTTGAACCCTTCTACCACTACTGGTCAAAAGCCCGGGAAGAGGGGGTGCATCTCTTCCCTTACCACGCCCTGGATGCGGCAGCCGTAGGACGTCTCCTGGTGGAAGCGTTGCCCCGTTGGTCCCAAACCCTGGCGCAACTTTCGGGCCTATCCCTGGAGAGGCTGCCGGACTGGATCTCTTTCCTCTTTTCCATCCACGACCTGGGTAAGCTTTCTTCCCACTGCTTCCAGAACAAAGTCCCCGACGCCTATCTCCGCCTCACCTCAAAACCGCCCCCCCCAGCGCCAGGATTCGTGCCGCGCCATGATTTTCTGGGCTGGTATCTCTGGAATGAGATACCGTTTCCAAACAGGCAAAAAGGCTTGGTGGAAGCGTGGCTGGCGCCGATGGCGGATGCCAAAAAGGCAGATCTGGAAGATTTGATCAGTCTAATGAATCCCTGGGTGCTGCCCATTTTCGGCCATCATGGCCTGCCACCCCGTGAAGCCAACACCGCCGATTCTTCCCTGTGGCAGACGCGTGATCGGGATGTGGCGCTGGCTTTTGTCCAGGCCATGGCCCAGCGGTTTTTGCCGGATGGATTGCCCTTTGATTCGGATGCACTCCACTTCGACGATAACCTGGACCGCTTTAAACACGCCTCCTGGCTTTTGGCCGGGGGTATGGTGATGGCGGACTGGCTGGGTTCCAACAGCCGCTGGTTTTCCCCCACCGACCAACCCATGGCGTTGGATCACTATTGGCATGGGATCGCCCTGCCCAACGCCAAAACAGCCCTGGAACAGAGCGGCCTGATACCCGCCATCTCCAGACCGGCCCAGGGTCTGGTTGGGCTCTATCCCGGATTGACGACGCCCTCACCCATGCAGCAGGCGGTGGAGGCGCTCTCTCTGACGGATGCGCCACTGCTGGCGATACTCGAAGATGTGACCGGTGGCGGCAAGACCGAAGCGGCCATCGTGTTGGCCCAACGTATCATGGCTCAGGGGCGTGCTGACGGGATCTATTTTGCCCTGCCCACCATGACCACCGCCAACGCCATACATGCCCGTGTGCAGCCCATTGTCCATAAATTCTATGAACAGGACGGCCCAAAACCGGTCATTTTACTCACCCACGGCAAAAGCCACCTCTACGAAGAAAAGCTCACCAAAGCCGCCCCCCCACCCGGCGAGGAGGAGTCCCAGGCCCAGGCCAATCTCTGGCTGCGAGACAGCCGCAAAAAGGGATTGCTGGCCCATGTGGGTGTTGGGACGTTGGATCAGGCCCTCATGGGAATTTTGCCTCTGAAGCATCAATCCCTACGCCTTTTGGGGCTCGCCAACAAGGTGCTGATCGTCGATGAGGTCCACGCCTGCGATCAATATCTCCTGGAATTGCTGCAACGTCTGTTGGCGTTTCACGCGGCCCATGGGGGGAGCGCCATTTTGCTGTCAGCCACCCTGCCCCGGGGAATGCGCGCCGAGTTGATCGAAGCCTTTGCCAGGGGGCGAAGCCTTGCCGAAGGCCGGGATCAAAACAGACCGGATTCACCCCCTCAAAACACCAGCTATCCCCTGCTCACCACCTCTCTGGGCGGAGCCCTCATCGAGGAGCCGGTCGCTTGCCAGGAAAGGCTGCACCATCGCGTTGAATGCGTCTCTCTGGATACCGAAGCAGCGGTTTTCGATCACCTGACCCATGCCGCAGAGGCGGGGGGGTGCGCTTGCTGGATCCGCAATAGCGTCGATGATGCCAGAGAGGCCTATTCAGCGCTTCGGCAGCGGTTGGGGGGGGATCGGGTGCATCTGTTTCACGCCCGCTTTGCTCTGGCCGATCGCATGGATATCGAACAGCGAATTCTCACCCGTTTCGGCAAGGATTCGACCCTGGACAATAGGCGGGGACAGGTGGTGGTGGCCACCCAGGTGGTGGAGCAGTCGTTGGATATCGATTTTGACGCCATGGTGAGCGATCTGGCCCCGGCGGATCTGTTGATTCAGAGAGCGGGCCGCCTGCAACGCCATGAAAGGGGTGTGCGTCCCGGGGGGCTTGTGAAGCGGCTGGGGGTGTTGATGCCGAGCCTGGAGGAGCCGGTGGATGAGGGGTGGTATGCCCGGCTTTTTCCCCGGGGCGCTTATGTCTATCCCCACCATGGCCGTCTCTATCTCACCGCTTGGTGGCTCTCCAAAAACGGTGGCTTTTCCATCCCTGGCGATGCCCGGGACTGGATCGAATCGGTTTATGGCGAAGCTTCCCAGGCGCACATTCCGGAAGCGTTGATCGCGGCGCAAATCAAGGCTGAAGGCGCAGACATGTCGGCAAAATCCTTGGCCAAGCTAAACGCCATCTCATTCAAGACCGGTTATCAGTCCGGCAATGGCTGGCGTGATGATGCACATCCCCCCACCCGTTTGGGAGAGCCGACGTTGCCGCTCTATCTGGCCCGGCAGGTGGGGTTGGAGGTGCGGCCCTGGCGGGAGGAGGGGAGCTATCCCTGGGATCTGTCTGCCCTGTCGGTACGGCGTGGACGGGTGGCCGAAGAAGCCCGGGATGCCACGACGCCCCTGTTGAAATGGGCCAGGGAAGCCATCGGCAAGGCGGCGGATCATGGCGTGGTGGTGGTGTTGAAAGAGATCGAAAAAGGGCGCTGGCAGGGTTCGGCGCACAACGAACAGGGCCGGGTCGTGACCATCACCTATGACCCGGAACTGGGTTTGGGATTTGAAGCATAACGCATAATGGAGGAGACACGTATGAACCTGATAGAGGACGCCTGGATTCCCGTTCGCTATGGAGATGGCCGAATACGCACCATCGCCCCCTGGCAACTCACCGAACCGTGGCAGAAAGTGGGGCAGGAAGGTGGACCGGGGGGAGGGCTGCCCCTGGAGATGGCCTCCCCCCGGCCCGACTTTGATGGGGCGCTGGTGCAGTTTTTGATCGGCCTGCTGCAAACCGCCAACACCCCGCGAAATGGACGTCACTGGCGGCAGGCGTTCAAGACGCCCCCAACCCCGGAAGCGTTGCGTGACCTGTTTTCCCCCTTCACCTCCACCTTCAATCTGGATGGGGAGGGGCCGCGCTTCATGCAGGACTTGTATCTCGATGGCCATTTTACGGATATGCCCATCGGCCAGCTCCTCATCGACATGCCCGGGGATAAAGCCAGAAAAGTCCATGGAGATCATTTTATCAAGCGCGGAAGCTGCGACCGGATGTGCCCGATCTGCGCCACCACCGCCCTGTGGTGCATGCAGACCAACGCCCCAGCGGGTGGCACTGGCTATCGCACCGGTATTCGGGGAGGGGGTCCCCTCACAACCCTGTTGCTGGGAGATACCCTGTGGGAAACCGTGTGGCTGAACGTGCTGGATGGGGAGGTCAAGGATGTGCCTCTGGAAGTTCCCATGGATGCCACGGTTTTCCCCTGGCTGGGACCAACCCGCACCAGCAACCTCAAGGAAGCTGGTAAAGAGACCTCCCCTGAGGATGGTCACCCGTGGCAAATGTTTTGGGCCACGGCCCGGCGCATCCAGTTGATGTTTTCCACGTTTGAACAAGCCATCGACTGTGACGTATGCGGTGTGTCCACACAGAGGGGGGTCACTTCTTTTCGCACCCGCAACTATGGCGTCAACTATACCGGAGCCTGGGTCCATCCCCTTTCACCCTATGGTTTTGACAAGGAAGGCATGCCCTATTCCATGCATCCCCAACCGGGAGGCCTTTCCTGGCGGCATTGGCTGGGGCTGGTCCTGCCCCGTAGCGGTGAAAAACCCCAAAATCGCCGGGAGCCCGCACAAGTCGTTACGTGCTGGAAGAGAAGCAGAGAGCGGGGCAGGCAAGCTACCGGACGGCTTTGGGGGTTTGGCTATGACATGGACAACATGAAAGCCCGCTGCTGGTACGAAGGCATCATGCCCCTGTCGTCGGTGCCGGAAGTGGATTCAGAGGATTGGCAGAGAGAAGTAGAGCGGCTGGTGCATTCCGCTGAACAGGTGCTCAGGCAGCTTAGAAAACGCATCAATGATGCAACCACCAGCGCCGCCAACGTCAGCGGCATTTTTTGGCAATCCACAGAAACCGGATTTTATCTCCACCTGGATCAACTGGGAGCCGGTTATGACTCTGCCGGGGGGGAAGAACACGCCTTTGATCGTCAGGCGTGGGCCATCTCCTGGCACAAGGTTTTGAGCAGGATTGCCCGTTGGATTTTTGAGGAAGCGACCCAATCCGCCCGCATCCAGGAGGCCGATCCAGCCAAAATCGCCCGGGCCTGGAACAATTTAAACAGGGATCTCAACGCCAAGTCCTTACGGGAAACACTCAACCTGGCGCCCATCAAAGCAACCGGCAAAGGAAAGAGGGCCAAATCATGACCGAAGGCCAAAGAAGCCATCTTGATTTCAAAAACGACAGTGCCGAAGTCGACATCCTGCGCCGTTGGCTGGCAGGACTGGAACATGATCGAGGCACTCGCGCCACCCTCCGTCGCTGCCGTTCTCCGGGGGAGGTGGAGCTGATGCCTGAGTTCCATCGCCTGTGGTGGCAAATCAAACCCCTTGCAACCAAAGCGTATCCCCAATCCCTGGCCGCAGTGGTGGGGCTTGTTTCCCAACTCAAAGCGGACACCGGCCCCAAAATCACCCTGGCTGCCCAGATGGGTCGCCCCTTGGACCGGGACCGGGCAACCCTTTCAGGCCTGCGCTTTCGTCGCTTGTTGGCCATCACCGAACGGGACGATCTCTACACCGCCATGACCCGGGTGCTACGGCATCTCGACGGTCAGGCCAACCTGGCTGATCTGGCCCAGGGCGTCTACGGCTGGAACGACTATGTCCGCAAACAGTGGGCCTATGCCTATTACGAAGTAGCTCCAAATAAAGAAGCCTGAATCTATTTGTCATCCTTATCGGAAGAGGAAAAAATCCATGAGCCGTTTTTTGCAATTGCACCTGCTGACCAGCTATCCCCCCGCCAACCTCAATCGTGACGATCTGGGTCGCCCCAAAACCGCCATGATGGGCAATGTCCAGCGCCTGCGGGTCTCCTCCCAGAGCCTCAAACGGGCCTGGCGCATGTCGGAACCGTTTCAGAGCAAAATGGAAGGAAATATGGGCACCCGCACCAAGCGCATGGGTGAAGATTGGCTCAAACGTTTGAAGGATGGGGGCATCGCGGAAAAAAAGGCCCTGGGGTGGATTACCAAAATCTTGTCCAAATTTGGTGCAGTGGAAAAGGATTTGCCCCTCACCAAGCAGTTGGTCCATTACGCTCCGGAAGAGATCCAGGCTGTTGAAACCTTGCTGGACACTCTGATCGCCGAAAACCGCCCCCCCGAAGATGATGAACTGACCCTGCTGCGCAATCGCCTGCGGGTGGCCGATGTCGCCCTCTTTGGCCGCATGCTGGCCGATGCCCCTTCTTTCAACAAAGAGGCGGCAGCCCAAGTCGCCCACGCCATCAGCGTCCACGGGGTGACGGTGGAAGATGACTTTTTCACTGCCGTGGATGATCTCAACCAAGCGGCAGAGGAGACCGGTTCCGGCCACATGGGGGTGATCGAGTTTGGCGCCGGGCTTTTCTATCAATATGTCTGCATCAACATGGACCTGCTATACAAAAATCTGGATTACGACCGGCAGCTTACCGAACAAACCGTGACCGCCCTGATGGAGGTTGTCGCCACGGTCGCCCCCACCGGCAAGCAGAACAGTTTTGGTTCAAGAGCTTATGCGAGCTATATCCTGGCGGAATCCGGAACCCGCCAGCCCCGCTCCCTGTCGGTGGCCTATTTGAAGCCGGTGGTTGGACAGAATGTGCTCGATGAGGCGATCAAAAATCTCAATGAAACCCGGAACAGCATGGACCGTGTTTATGGACCGGCATCGGAAAAACAGTGCATCGTCAACGCCGCCCACGGCAAGGGCAGCTTACAGGAGCTTTTGGCCTTTGCCAGCGCCGCCGTTCCCAGCGGGGAGGGTTAACCCATGGACTTTTTGCTCTTTCGGCTCTACGCCCCCCTCAGCGCCTGGGGGGTGACGGCGGTGGGAGAAAATCGCCATGTTCAGGCCCACCCCAGTCGTTCCGCCCTGCTGGGATTGATGGCGGCGGCTCTGGGGCTCACCCGGGAGGAAAAAACCGCCCAACAGCAGTTGGACAGTGAACTGGGGTTTGCCATAGCTCTGGAGCGGGCTGGCACGCATCTGTCCGATTACCACACCGCCCAGGCCCCCAAGGCCAAGGATATCAAAAAAGGCCGCCCCGCCAGCCGCTATCATGAACTGACCGCCGCCCCCCGCCATGAACTGACCACGATTCTTTCCAAACGTGATTATCGTCAGGACATGGTGGCCCGGGTGGCTGTGTGGAACCGCTCCTCCCAGCCGGACTATTCCCTGAAGCGCCTGCTGGAAGCGTTGGAACACCCCGTATTCACCCTCTATCTGGGACGCAAATCGTGTCCTCCATCCCTTCCCCTGGAGGGGCGGGTCGTGACCGCTGTGACCCTGCGGGAGGCTTTGACGACAGCCAGCTTCAATAACGACTGTCTGGACGGTCTGGCGCTTTCCCGGGAAGACTGGACCCTGTATTGGGAGTCCGACTCCAAGGTCACCTCGGGCATCGATCCCCAGCAAACCTTCAGCCGCCGGGATCAGCCCCTGGAGTGGAACCGCCGTCTGTTCGGTATGCGTCAGGAACACCGGGCAAATCTTGCGCAGGGGAGGGCATAACCATGTATTTCAGCCAATTGACCCTGGATCAATCCCGTCTGCGATTGGGATGGTCCGGGGAGTATGGACTTCACAAAATGGTCTGGAACCTCTTTGCCGGCCAGGCCGACCAACCCCGTGATTTTCTTTTTCACCTCAATGAAAATGGTCTCTCTTCCATTCTCTATACGCTCTCCCGGCGCGAACCCCAAATCACGGACACCCCCTGGCAGGCCCGAACCAAGCCCTTTGCCCCCCAATTGGCAACCGGAGACCAGCTGGGCTTTTTATTGCGCGCCAATCCCGTCGTCACCCGGGCCAAAAAGCGTCACGATGTGGTGATGGACGCCAAACACACCCTGTCATCCCAAGGCAAACCTCGAAAGGAGTGGCCCAGTCAGGCGGAATTGGTCCAGCAGACGGCCTCGGCCTGGCTCCGGCGGCGGGCTGATTCCATGGGGGTGGAGTGGGGGGAAATCTGTGCTGAAGGTTACCAGATCCGTCGTTTTTCCAAGCCCAATAAATCCACCATCTCTCTGGCGACGGTGGATTTTTCCGGTGTCTTGACCGTGCGTCAACCCCAGCTGTTCCATGAGGCTGTCATCACCGGGGTCGGCGGGGCCAAGGGGTTTGGTTGCGGCTTGATGATGCTGCGCCGTCTTTAATGATAAAACCGGGGAGGTAAGGCGATGTCCTTTGTGCCGTTAAAGCCCACCGCCATAAAGGAGCGGGTGGCCATGGTGTTTCTGGAGTATGGCCAGCTGGATGTGATTGATGGCGCTTTTGTGTTGGTGGACAACTCCGGCGTACGCACCCACATCCCCGTTGGTTCAGTGGCCTGCCTCATGCTGGAGCCGGGCACCCGGGTTTCTCACGCAGCGGTCAAGCTGGCGGCAGCGGTGGGTACCCTGCTGATCTGGGTGGGGGAGGCAGGGGTGCGTCTTTATGCCGCTGGCCAACCTGGCGGCGCCCGCTCCGACCGTTTGTTGCACCAGGCACGGATGGTGCTGGACCCGGAATTGCGTCTCAAGGTAGTGCGCAAAATGTATGACCTGCGCTTTGGAGAACCCGCGCCCCAGCGCCGCAGTATCGATCAGCTGCGGGGGATTGAAGGGGCGCGGGTCAAAAGCATGTATGCCGGGCTCGCCCAACAATACGGATTGGTGTGGCGCGGTCGTCGCTACAATCCCGCTGATTGGGAGGCGGGGGACCGTGCCAACCAGTGCCTTAGCGCCGCCAACGCCTGCCTTTATGGCATCACCGAAGCAGCTATCCTGGCAGCGGGCTATGCGCCGGCCATCGGTTTTCTCCATTCCGGCAAGCCTTTGTCTTTTGTTTATGATATCGCCGATATCATCAAATTTGAAACTGTCGTGCCGGTAGCCTTTCGCATCGCCGCCAAAAAAGGTTTAAATCCACCGGAACGCAAGGTGCGTCAAGGCTGTCGGGATATTTTTCGAGAGCAAAAGGTTTTGCAGCGGCTGATTCCCTTGATTGAGGAAGTATTGTCTGCTGGCGGCGTAGATCTTCCTGCCCCTGCCCCGGAAGCGGCCCCACCCGCCATCCCCGGTCCCACCATCATTGGCGATATTGGCCATCGGAGCGGTTGAAATGATTGTGGTGATCACTGAAAGCGTCCCCCCTCGCCTGCGAGGTCGTCTGGCGATCTGGCTGTTGGAAGTTCGGGCAGGGGTCTATTTGGGCAAAGTCTCCAAACGAGTACGGGAAATGCTATGGCTGCAAATTACCAAGCTCGCCGAAGATGGTAACGTGGTCATGGCTTGGTCCACCAACAACGAGTCGGGATTTGAGTTTCAAACCCATGGTCAAAACCGACGCAAACCGGTAGATTTTGATGGTCTGCGTCTGGTCGCCTTCACACCCATGGAAGATCGTAAGACGTCCTAACCAGAGGATCACTGATCTTTGAAAATTGCAGGTATTTATATAGGCAAAAATGCGTGGTGGAATTTCCACCTGCATTTTTTTGCCTATTTGTTCTATATTTAGAGAAAGAGTGTTCCCCACACCCGTGGGGATGGACCGTTTCCAAGAAGACCTTTATGTGACTGATAAAGGTGTTCCCCACACCCGTGGGGATGGACCGCTTGGGACGGATTTTTCATGAGCAAAAATCGTGTGTTCCCCACACCCGTGGGGATGGACCGGTTTGAACACGATACGTTCGGGGGACGGCTCAGTGTTCCCCACACCCGTGGGGATGGACCGTACCGGTTGGTTTCTCCGGTCTCTGGGTGTCCGTGTTCCCCACACCCGTGGGGATGGACCGCTGGATCAAGGGCCATTTATGGTGTTCCTTTCGTGTTCCCCACACCCGTGGGGATGGACCGGGAATAACCTTACCATTGCGACCGGGCAAGAGGTGTTCCCCACACCCGTGGGGATGGACCGACCCTCCTATGGTCGTTGAATTTATGGCCAAAGTGTTCCCCACACCCGTGGGGATGGACCGTTAGGGCCGCGACCTCTCTTTTTAGCCGTCATGTGTTCCCCACACCCGTGGGGATGGACCGGGTTCGCCGGAGGCGTTGGCCTTAATGGTGTTGTGTTCCCCACACCCGTGGGGATGGACCGGACGTTGGCTGGAAGAAGACGGCTGCTATCTGGTGTTCCCCACACCCGTGGGGATGGACCGGTCGGTTGGGCCTGTATGGGTGGCCGTTATGCGTGTTCCCCACACCCGTGGGGATGGACCGGATTCTTGGCCCTTTACCTGGTTTTGTTTCAGGTGTTCCCCACACCCGTGGGGATGGACCGCCCAATCAGATGTATACAGGTAATACACGAAAGTGTTCCCCACACCCGTGGGGATGGACCGGCAGAGATTGATTTGAAACGCCGTGAAACTGAGTGTTCCCCACACCCGTGGGGATGGACCGTTAGCACTAATAAACACAGATGACGACGTGACGTGTTCCCCACACCCGTGGGGATGGACCGAACTCAAGCCTAGGCAGTGCTGTAGAAATCGAGTGTTCCCCACACCCGTGGGGATGGACCGTCCGGGGAAAAGGAAGATTTGGTCGCCATTGTGTGTTCCCCACACCCGTGGGGATGGACCGTGATCACCACTGAAAAAGGTGTAGAATACAAAGTGTTCCCCACACCCGTGGGGATGGACCGTGGCAGGAACGAACGGTCGTTGAGAATATCAAGTGTTCCCCACACCCGTGGGGATGGACCGAGGTTGAGGCTATTTCTGAAGGTCTTGAAGGTGTGTTCCCCACACCCGTGGGGATGGACCGATCTATATACAGCCCAACCCAACTCACAAACGGTGTTCCCCACACCCGTGGGGATGGACCGGAAAAAGGTCTCTCCTGGAGACCTTGGGACGGGTGTTCCCCACACCCGTGGGGATGGACCGGGAGTTGAGAATCTCCACTCTGGTTTACGTGTGTGTTCCCCACACC
>JADFZT010000014.1:0-31904 GCA_015232395.1 Magnetococcales bacterium
ACCCGTTCGGAGATGGCGATCTTTCTGCTGCGCACCAAATATGGCTCTGACTATTCCCCACCAACGGCCTCCGGCACGGTGTATGGGGATATTTCGGCCGATTATTGGGCCGGAAACTTTATCGAACAGCTCTACAATGAAGGGTTTGCCACCGACACCCTGGATACCACCCGGGAGTGTGCAGCCGGGAATTACTGTCCCAGCCTCACCATCAACCGGGCGGAGATGGCGGTTTGGCTGGTGAAGGCGTTTGGTTTGGAATGAGCCGCCCTCTTGTGAGGGGGGGGTGGGAAGGTAAAAAAAACCAGCAGAAACTTAACGTTAAATTTTCCTGGGAATCTCCCGGCCACTCTCATCGACGGAATAAATTCTGACTTTGTTGCTGCGGGGGAACTCTTTTTTCAACAACTTTTTCAAGAGGCGTGGCAGATTGCTGGTGGATGTTTCAAAGCGCTCCTGGCCAAATCCGTTCTGAATCACGCTCAGTTTTTCCTCAGCCTCGCGTATGATCAACACTGAGCGGTTGCGTTTGTAGGTGCGCAGGTCCAGCCCGTGGCCCAAGGGCAGCTTTTTTAAACGGCTCATGACGGTTGGGATCACGGTAGTGATGGGAATCATCCGGTGGCTCGCCCCTCTGTTCCAACGCATCCTCCACCCATGCCATGCTCCTCCCTTGCATCCTCCACGCTATAGCTTGGAGACCTTGTTGCCGGAGTAGGTGAAGGCTTTTCTATCCATGCTGAAATGGCTTCCTTTGTCGATGCCAACGGGGCGACCGCAGGCGCAGTGAATTTTTCCATCCTGCTGTACGGCTTCATACATTTTTTTGATACGGGTTTTGTGGCATCGAAGCACTTCTCCTTTGCCCAGTTTTTCATATTTCCAGAGCTTTCGGCGGCAGGCCGAGCATTTTAAAGTCAACATGGGAACCGTTGAGGCCAAAGAGGGGGTGCGGTATAGCCGGAAAAGGTGATATGGGTGGGTCCAGCGGGGGGCGACGGTCAAGAGGGTCAAAAAATAACCCCTGCCGGGGTGGGTGCTGTTTTTGCGTGGTAACTTTTTGGTAACTTTTTGGTAACTTTTTGGTAACTTTGTTTTTTTGCTGGGGAGGTCTGACTAGTTGTAACTTGTTGATTTAATTGGTGGAGATGACCGGGATCGAACCGGTGACCCCCTGCTTGCAAAGCAGGTGCTCTCCCATCTGAGCTACACCCCCATCACGTAAGGCCTTTCCCTGATTTGATATACCGGAGGGTTGGGAAGCTCCAGATTGGTCCTCCCTGAAAAGGTGCGCCTTGGAAAAATCAGGCTCAATACAACACCGGGAGGCTTCATATCGGGCGGGGGAAAGGATGGTGGGCCTAAGTGGATTTGAACCACTGACCTCACGCTTATCAGGCGTGCGCTCTAACCAACTGAGCTATAGGCCCCCTCAAAAGCCCGTATCTTCTACCCGTATTTGAACCCCGCGTCAAGGTTTGACCTTGATCCATTGTTGATTCAGTCGTTTTTCTGAGACCGGTACCGAGGTGCCCAGCTCCTGGGCAAAAAGGGAAACGCGAAACTCTTCCAGCATCCAACGGTATAAAATCAGCTCTGGATCGTGGGTACCGTTTTTTTGGTGTCTGGCCATGCGCTCCAGGCAAACCTTCCAGAGAGGCCGTATCAGGGCCTTTTTGGCGGTATCCTTGGTGGGAGCATGGTTGAGGCGTTCCAGGCGCAGGGAGATGCCTTTCAGGTAGCGGGGGAGGTGTTTGAGCCAGCGTTCCGGGGTGTGGCGCATGAATCCCGGGGCGATCAAGTGGGTCAGGTGCTCCCGGATTTCCGGTACGGCGCTACGGATGGCCGGGGATTTGGGATGGGCCAGGATTTTGGTCAAGCCATGATAGGGAGTCAAAATCGACCCCGCCAGGCGCGCGGTTTTTTCGGTTTCAGTGACAATATGTGCGCGTCCTTTTTGTAAACGACTCTGAAAAGTCTCTCCATCCCGAATCTCCGGAGAGCCATCCGGTAAAAATACCCGTTCGATTCCTTTGCGCAGAATATCCTCCTTCAGAGCGCTACAAGGCCCCAGGGTGGCATGGGCCTGGCAGAGGGTGCGATCCTTGGGTACGCTGTTGCCCAGATGCCGCATCTGCTGGGAAAGCTGTAGCATGAATAGCCGAATCAGCCCTTCCTTGTGGCTCAACTGCGCCTGAATCGGATCATCCATCAACCTGAGGGAGACCCGGGATCCCTCATCCCGCAGCGCCGGAAAACCTTCCACCTCCCCCTGCTCCGTGGGAAAAGAGGCTCGCTCAGGCAGTCGATCAAAATCCCAGCGGGTAATCTTCTCCCGCTCAAAATCCGCTTTGGGGAGCTTTTGAAAACTGGCCTTCGCTTCTCCCCCCTGGCTCAACTTGATGGCCTGAAGATCACGCCCCTGCACCACCGTACGGCCATCCTTGGGATCAAAAACAAGAAAATTGATCCGCAGGTGATCCGCCAGCTCATCCTCCCGCCACGCCTCGGGAGAGATCTCCATCCCGCGCACCTGTTTGATTGCGAATCCCAGGGCCTGGCAGAGGGGATCTCTACCCGGTTTGAGGTGGGGCATGATTTTTTCCACCGTATGGGGCAGCGGAACCAGGGGTTTGCGCAGGGATTTGGGCAAGAGCTTCAATAGCGCTACGATTTTTTCCGGCAAAAATCCCGGCACCAGCCATTCAAAGGGAGCGGGGGGGAGCTGATTGAGCAGAGCCAGGGGCACCCGGACGCTCAGGCCATCTCCCCCTTTGCCGGGATCAAAGTGATATTCCAGGGGATACTCCCGGCCTGCCACGCGCAAGTGACCGGGATAGAGGTCTTCTGTAATGCCGCTCCCGGCATGGCGCATGAGCTGCTCCCGGGTGAAAAAAAGCAATCGGGGTGTTTTGCGTTCCGCCTGCTTGCGCCATCGGTCAAAGTGGCGGACATCGGTGATTTCCGGAGGTAGGCGCTCATCAAAAAAAGGCACCAGGGCCTCTTCGTCCACCATCAGATCACGGCGTCGGGATTTGCTCTCCAGCTCTTCAATTTCCTGGAGCAATTTTTGGTTGTGCACGAAAAAGGGGGCATTGGAGCGCATCTCCCCCCGGATCAGCGCTTGTCGAATGAACAACTCCCGGGCCATCTTCGGATCAATAGGGCCAAAATGAATCCGGCGACGGGGAATAATCACCAACCCCTGAAAGGTCACCCGCTCGAAAGCCACCACCCGTCCCTCTTTTTTTTCCCAGTGGGGATCGGAGTGGCTTTTTTTGCACAGGTGGCCCGCTACCATTTCGATCCACTCGGGTTCGATGGCAGCCACGGTGCGGGCATAGAGGCGGGAGGTCTCCACCAGCTCACCGGCAACGACCCAGAGGGGCGGTTTTTTGAAAAGATTGGAAGCGGGAAAAATGTGAAAACGCATCTCCCGGGTACCGGTAAATTCATGTTTTTCCGACTTGAGCCCCACATGCCCGGCGAGCCCGGCCAGAATCGATTTATGAATATCCGCATATCCGGCCTCTGAGGTGTTTGGCGTCAATCCCAACTCTTCCACCTGCTGGAAAAGCTGGTTGTGGATTTCCCGCCACTCCCGAATGCGGGGGAAAGAGAGATATTGTTCTTTGAGCCCTTTGCGGAATTGATTTTTCGAGGGGGCACGCTTTTCCTCTTCCTTGAGATAGTTCCACAACTTGAGGAGGGAGAGAAAATCGGATTTGGGATCTTGCCAGCGGTTGTGGCTTTCATCAGCCGCCTGGCGTTTTTCCTGGGGGCGCTCCCGGGGATCCTGAAGGGTGAGGGCCGAGGCGATGATGAGCATTTCGGTGAGTGCCCGTTGTTCATGGCCAGCCAAAATCATCCGTCCCAGCCGGGGCTCAATGGGGAGTCGGGCGAGCTGACGGCCAATCTCGGTGAGATTTCCATCCGGGGTAAGGGCACCCAGCTCTTCCAGCAGGCGAATGCCGCCGCGAATGGCGCTTTTTTCCGGGGGATCGACGAATGGAAAGGATTCGATCTCTCCCAGCTTGAACGCCTTCAGTTGCAGAATCACCGCCGCCAGGGAGGTGCGCAAAATTTCCGGATCGGTATATTTGGGGCGATCCAGATGGTCCGCTTCGGAAAAAAGTCGAATGCATACCCCTTCCGAAAGCCGGCCACAACGTCCCTTGCGCTGATCAGCCGAGGATTGGGCGATGCGCTCCACCGGCAGCCGCTTCACCTGGCTGCGCCCCCCAAAGCGGCTGATGCGGGCCAGTCCTGAATCCACCACATAGCGGATGCCGGGCACGGTGATGGAGGTTTCCGCGACATTGGTGGCGAGCACCACCCGGCGGTGGTGGCCGGATTCGAATACCCGGTTTTGTTCCGACAGCGGCAGGCGGGCGAAGAGGGGGACTATCTCGGTGCCGGTGGGATAGCGCTTTTTGAGAATCCGGGTCATCTCCCGAATTTCCCGCTCCCCCGGCAAAAAGACCAGCACATCCCCCGATGGTCCCAGGCCAAACAGCTCATCTACCGCTTTGAGAAGGCCATTTTCCAGATCGCTCTCATCCATCTCTTCCGGATCCACCGGAACATCCCCCAAGGGGCGATAGCGTAGTTCCACGGGGTAGGTACGGCCAGAGACTTCGATGATGGGGGCGTTATGGAAGTGTCGGGAAAATTTATCGGTGTCCAGGGTGGCGGAGCTGATGATGAGCTTGAGATCCCGGCGGCGGGGGAGAAGATTTTTCAGATATCCCAGTAAAAAATCGATGTTGAGGGAGCGTTCGTGGGCTTCGTCGAGAATCAGGGTGTCATATTGGCTGAGGAAACGATCCCCTTGGATCTCCGCCAGCAGGATGCCGTCGGTCATCACCTTGACGAAGGTTTCCGGCCCCATACGATCGGTAAAACGCACCTTATACCCCACCTGACCCCCCACCCGGGTTTTCATCTCCCGGGCCAGGTGTTGGGAGATGGAGCGGGCGGCGATGCGGCGGGGTTGGGTCATGCCGATGATGCCACCGATGCCTCGGCCCGCTTCCAGGCAGATTTTGGGTAGCTGGGTGGTTTTGCCGCTGCCGGTTTCGCCACACAGCACGACCACCTGGTGTTGCTTGATGAGCTTGGCGATCTCTTCCCGGCGTTGGGCGACGGGGAGTTGTGGAGGATAGTGGGGTGTGGGGAGGTGGTCTGCCCGTTTTTGTCGCTCTGCCTGGGAAGTGTCAATCTCTTGCTTGATCTCCCCCAGCATACGACTGGTGGGCTGCCCTTTTTTCAGTCGTTGCCGGACCGTTTTCAGGCGTCGGCTCAACCGCAGGCGGTCCCGGATCATGCAGGTGTCGAGTTTTTTGGAAAGTTGGTCGGGATTATCGGGCACGGTTTTTTCGGTCATCCTGGATGAGGCTGGGGTTGTGGGAGATTCACTATAGGATCCTCCTTTTCTGGGGGGATGGTTGCAAGGGGTCTTGGTGAGGAAAGAGGGGGTTGGAATCGGATATGGTCAGGGGAGAATGTTGGGAAACGCTTGGCCTGCCGCTCTATTTTGGCCATCATGTGGAGAGTGAGGGAGAGCCACCATGAGCGAGCGACATCTTGAAGAACCCGAAAATGGATTCCAAGCCCGGCTGGGTGAGAGGGTGGCGGCTCTTGGCCGATCAACAGAGAAGGGAGCTCAGAATACCCCTCTCCAGCGTTTGGCGGAGCGGTTGCTTGGGGAGGGGAGTGGAAAGATTTCCGGTCAGGGGGGGCGGGCTTTCAGAAAGGGTGAAAAAAAACTTTTAAAAAAAATAAAAAAAAGCTGCCCTCAGGTGAGCCGATCCCTGTTGCGGGCCATCCTCTGTTTAAGGGATCCAGCCAGGGAGGCCGCGGCGTTGGCTTGGCTCTGTGGTGAGGGGCTCGACCCTGGGCAAGCGGCCCTTTTGGATATGCCCTATTCGAAAAAAAAGCTCAAAGGGGAAAAACGGGAGGGGGAAGCGCGGGAGCGGTTGGCGTCCCTCAACTGCCTGCTGGATGCATATGCCCTGAACAGCTCCGAGGAAAATGTGGCCTCCCCACCCTTGGCCGCTGAAAAGTCCGGATCGGCGGGAAATCAAGTCGCCTTGCCCGTTTCGGAAGAGTCCGGGCCTGCCAGGATCAATGCGTCCTCAGGGGCGTTTGCTTCGGATCGGGCTGGGGAGTTGCAACCGGTCGGTGGTTCGGAACCGGCCTGTGACTCCGATGAGATGGGCGGATTTCTGGAGGTGACCCGATGGGAGGAGGTTGGCTCTGTCGGGCTGGCGGATTCCATCTCCCCAGGGAGGATCATCACTCTGGAAGAGCTGGTACAGGCTTGTGGGGAGGATGGTTGGTGGCAAAAGCCGACGCGTGTCACCGCAGCCTCTCCTGGCGGGGAGATCTTCAAGGGTGACTTCAAGCGCATCACCACGGCACTGTTGCAGTGGTTGATCGAGCAGCCGGCACAAAACACCCCGATCAAAACCCGGGAAGAGCTGTGGCAGGTACTTTTTTCCCGATTCGCCCGGGAGCGGCTGACGGAGCTGAGGGGAGACCCCCGCAACATCCCCGGGCTCCACCACCTGGGACGCTCCTTGAAAAGCTTTTGCGCGCGCCTGGCGACTCTTTCGGCCCGGTCCGACTGGTTTCGCTGTTGGCAGGATCTCTACCCCCTCTGGTCGGAGCAGAATCGGCTGGTGCGCTTTCGGTTCGGGGGGGTAGCTGTCCGGGTGCGGGGAGATGGGCTTTTGGTGCGCCTGCATCCCAGCCATGGCTTGGAAGTGGTGGCCTGCAATCCGGGCTATGGGGAGCGGAGCCGGGAGGGGTTGCTGAAGATGGCGGTTATGGCGCGGCTGCTGAAGGTCTTGCGGCCAGATATCCCCCTGATTGGCACCCTGGAACACTATGAGCCCAATCTCTGGCTGGAGGGGGTTTCGGAAGGAGAGTTGGAAGCGCTTTTCAGCCAACGGGTGCTGCCGGTATTGAAAGAGATCGCAGCTAAGGCGTGAGGCGCTATGGTGTTGCTTGTGGGGGTTGGAAGTCGGAACCTGCTTTAAGCACAATGGCTCGAAATGATGGCTGGAGGATGATAGACTTTCACACCGCATCAGTTCCTGGAAAGAAGGCTGTTTCACTTTCACTCTGCGGCCCTGTGGCCACGGCCAACCGAAAAAAATCAGATGACCCAATCCCATAATCAACAAACGCCCGATGATCTCCGGCAATCCCTGCTTCGGTTTCTTCTGGAAGAACTGCAGGATATTCTTCCGGATCGGGACGACCTGACCGAAGAGAGTCCCTTGATCGGCAAAAACCAGGTGCTGAAATCCGCAGCTTTGGTGACTTTGCTGGTAGCGGTAGAGGATTATCTGGAAGAGGAACACGATGTTGAATTCATTTGGTCCTCTGACGCCGCCATGTCCCAGATGAGGAGCTGGCTGCGAAGTGTCGGCCACTTGGCTGATCATCTCGCCAACACCATCCGGGGAGTGTGATTCCTTGGGGGGGGGAAGATGGAATTGGACCGCCAGGATGGTGAAGCTGCGTCGCTTTTTGGGGCGGCTGAAAGAGTCGAAGCAAACATTTCTCCTGGGGCTCAACTACCACCGCATCGGCTCGGTGGATCGCAATAATCCCTTCCACCAGCTCCACACGGTCCATCCGTTTATTTTCAAACTTCAAATCAGGATCGTGGGCCGTTTTGCCGGTTTTGTTTCCCTCGGGGATATCCTGGAGGGAAATTTGCCGAACAGGTTTAACGCCTTCATCACCTTTGACGACACCTCCAGCTCTGTCAGACGGATCACCCCCTGGTTGCGTACCAAAGGGATCCCCTATGCCATCTGCCCCTGTGTGGAGATCACCGAGCAGGGGTTTGGGGTGCGGGATCAGGTTTACTGGATCATCGCCAAACTTTCCCCGGAGCGGATTCGCAGACAGGTCGCCCAAGCGTTGGGGGAAGAGGAGGCGCTGCGCCTGGATGCCAGCTCTTTTTATCGCTACAGCAAGGGTCATCACCCCCACCCGGATGTGATGCGCCAACAGGTGATTACCCCCCTTTTTCAGGAGCTGCTTGAAGCACATCCGGATATCGGCAGCGAGGGCGCCTATCTCTCCTGGGACGCCATCGAGAGAGAGTATCGCTACGATTCCCTGGCTACCCTGGCCAATCACAGCCTGGGCCACGGCAACATGGGGCTCTTTTCTCAGGAGCAGGTCCGGGAGGATGTTGCCCTTTCCCATCACGTTTTCCAAAAGCGCCTTGATGGGTTTACGCCATCGATCTTTGCGGTGCCGTTCGGGACTTACGGCAACCCTCTGGCTTATGATCTTTCTCTGGTTGCCCGGGAGCTGAAATATCGGTTGGTTCTCTGGGTGAGCGATGTGGCCCATGTAGTAGATGATACCGTGACCCACCATCACATACGCCATCTGGGCCGATTGCATGTCTCTCCTTCCTTGGGGGTTTTTATCCGTCAGCTGATCCAGGCCTTTCTGGGGGCACGTCAGGGGATGGCGGTCACCGATGGTTCCCAAGAGGAGGGCGCGGGGGGATCGCATCGGATGGCGGTGGTTTCGGCCAGTGATCTGAGGGAGCAAGGGGCGTCGCTACAGGATCAGGATGGAACAGGAGCGTCGGCACAGGATCGGGGCGGGGCAGGGGAGGGAACAGAACGGGATCCGGTTCAGGCCTCTGCTTTTGCCTTGGAAGATCTATTGCGGCCGGAAAAGGATTATGCCGCCTCTGCGGATTATTTCCGCCACGCCTTCACCGACAATCCCTGGCGGGAGGGGAGGCCGGAAACTTTTTTTGCCTGGGTGGATGGTCGCCCCCAAGGTATCGGCTACAATTTTTTCATGCCCATGATTTTGGGGGGGCAGGGGCTGGTGGGTAACTATTGGTCGGGATGGCGCAAGCTTCCGGCGTGTCCGGGCCTTCTCTCTGCCGCCCTGTTGCGCAAAGGGTTGAAGCTGACCGATATTACCGGCTCCTATTATCCATCAACAGAGATGGACGCGACCGTTCAGGGTAAACGCTGGTTTGGAGTCGAGATTACCCGCTTGACCTTTTCTCCGGGGGGGGAGGGGTCGGATAAACCGGTGGTTGGATCAGTGGATGAATCGGTGGATGGGGCGCAACGATTAAAAGGGGATATGGAGGTAACCGACACCTTCCCGGCGGGGGTGGAGGGGCTGCTGGGGGCTTTGAATGCCAGGCTCTCCTTTTCGATCCACCGCTCCCCCAGACTCTATCGCTGGCGGTTGGAGAGCTATCCATTGGCCAAGCCGCTCTATTTTGTTTGGCGTCAGGGATCAAAAGCGCTCTGCCTGTTGGTTTGCCAGACCCGAGGGGAGCGGCTTCTGGTGGCGGATGTGGTTGCTGGGAATTCCCGGGATCTGGAAATCGGTCTCAGCCATTTTTTTGCCTGGTGCCGGGAAAATGGGGTGGAACAAGTGGTGGCAGAGGGCTCCAACGCCGCCTTGATAGAACATCTTGACCGCTATGCACCCCACACCCGGGAAGTGTTCAAGAGCTACTACTATTTTGGTAAGGGGCTTGGTGCTGAAGGGCTGGCGCTGATGGCAGCGGCTTTTGCTGATCCAAAGAGGCATCTGTTCGAAACCCCCCTCTGTGGGGATTTATTACTGCGTTAGGAGCGGCTGGAGAGTTCCTTATGACCGGCGGGTCGCTCGTTGAGGATTTTTTTACGCTGGGTGGTGAAAGGCTGCCCCTGGGGAAATTGCAATTGCTGAAACTGGGCATCAGAGAGTTCAGCGGTGTCTGGATCCCCAGCAATCCCCTGGTTGATCTCGCTGTTTTCTTCAACTGTCGGCAAAGCAATTTTACGTTTGGATGACATCTCTACGAACCTCCCTGGGATTGGCCGTGGGGAAATATAGCAGTTCTATCTCAAAATTGGACACTTTTCCCTGCCTCGTCATCCCCGCGAAGGCGGGGATCCAGGGAGTTGATGATTGCCCTCAAGGAAAAACCAAATCTTCAAGAAAGGCCGGTGTTTTGCTGAAAGTGATGCAAGATTTGGAAAGGTTCGTGCCAGCCTCCCTGGATTCCCGCCTTCGCGGGAATGACGGCAAAAGTACAACGGCATATGTCCAATTCTTGATTCGAATTGCTATAGACGATCTTCTCCCTGTGCAAAGATTGTTTGGTGATACATCTTGATTGATACAGTTTGCATTGTTCACCGCATCTTAACACGGGTGACGCAGGTTGGAGCCAATGGCAGCGGTTTTGGACGATCCGTCAGTGGTGAGGAAGTCCGAAGCCCTACACCCAGATCGCCTGGCTGGTGTGATCGATGCCGTTGACATATTTGGAGTTGGGCACCGGTCCCAAATCCTGACGCTGCACCAGGCGGTTGACCCACCCTATATCATCCCGGGAGGCCTTGATTTCAAATACGATGCGGTTGGCGAGATCTTTTCGCAGTCGGGTGGTGGTATCAAACAGGCACTTGCAGCGGCCATAGCGGACATCGTGATCAAAGGAGAGCCGCACCCCACTGCCATCCTTGGCACTCCACGCCTCCCGCTCATAAGCCACCAGCACCATGGGTTTTAGATTTTTGATCCGGACCATTTTTTCAAAATCCTGCAACAGCCCATCATCCGTCTCTCCCCAGCGGCCACTCTCCATAAATCGATCATACTGAGAGATATCGGCTTTGGTGACCAGCTTGTGGATGAAGCGGCCATGGCGCTGCTTTTGTTCTACCTTGATGAAGGGGAATTGATGCCGTTGCTGGCCATAACTGCGCAGTCGCAGCTTGTTGCGCAGCGTTACCCCCGCCATCTTTTCGACATAGGCGGTATAATTTACCGTGTCGAAATAGAGGGAGCGCACCGGATAGCGGCCCCCTGCAAAACCATCCCCGTGATGATCCCGCCGGGCCAATCCCCGTAGATCATTCACCACCCGGTGATAGCTGAACCGATCCAGAAGATATTTGGCCTCAAAGCGCATGCCGGTCTCATCTCACCGTTGGCTGGTGGGCGTGGAGAGTTTCGGGGATCCGTCAGAGGGATGGGTCAGGGGGGTGAGCAGGCCTACAGGATGGTTGGATAGATCTGGGAGGGGGTGCTCCAAGAATTTTTCTGTCGGGATTTTTGGCCCCCTGGTGAAAGCGAGCGCTTGGGGGTGATTCCTGTCCAGCAGTGGATTGCCTTGGGCATCCAGGGGATAGAGTTGCTTGAGGTGACCGATATGGATTTTTTCGCTGGTGAGGCCGGGGTGGCTGGGGGGCGGTTTTTCAAGGCCGACACCGGTCAGGGTCAAGGTGGAGACCTGATCCAGCTGTTGATCGGTCTGATTGTTTTTGAAGAGGCTCCCCAACACCTGGGCGCGACCACCGCCAAAGATTGGTTTTTTCTGATAGAGGCCGATCCCCAGATGGTTTTCCTGCACCACTCCCCCCAGCAGACGGACGTGGGAGAGATCCTTCGCCGCCAGACCCATTTTGGAGTGTTCCAGGCGATTGTTGAGGCTCACCAGCTCGCTCTTTTCCCCCGCGCTGATGGCCTTATCCCCCATGTGGGTGAAGAGGGAATCCCGCACCAATATCTTTGAGCCGGATAGATCCAAACCATCTCCGCCATTGTTTTTGAACAGGCTATCCGCCACCACTCCCGTCACCCAATCTCCATCAAAGCCATCCATGGCGTTATCCACGAAGCGGCTATGCAGAATTTCGATCTGGCTCTTTTTGACGTTCAAGCCATCATCAGCCCGGGCATCCCGAACGGTGATCTGGTTCAGATGGACGGGGCTGGCATAAAAATCGAGTTCTCCGGAGAAGAAAATGCCGTTGATCCACGCCTCTGAGCCGCCGGAAATATCCAGGTGGGTGATGTGTGAAGTGGCCGTGGCATTGACCACCCCGAATACCCCCCAGGGCTTATGGGGATCCAGTGGCAGAATGCGTATCGGTTTTGCCGCTGTGCCTGCCATCTCCACCGCCCGGTAGCTGACCAGGCTGACATTCGGACCCATCTTGATGGTCACCCCGGGCTTGAGGTGCAATCCATATCGATCCGGCAGCACCAGGGTTTTGGTGAGGGTGTATTCGCCTGCTTCCAGGATCCAGTTGTGGCCGTCGTGATGGAAGGGCAGGGGGGTGTTCGCCAGAAACGCTTCCGGGGAGCGGGAGGGGTCGAGATGGGGAGAGGGGGGCGAGGGGGTTGCCACCGGGGTTTGACGTATCCTGTGGGGTAAGATCGGTTGGTTGGAGAGGCGGTTGCTCAACCCAGCCTGCACAATCAGGGGTTGACCAAGGGGTGTGGTCAAGTCATCAAAGGTCAGACGGAGCTGCCATTGGGTCAGTTGGGGCAGCAGTTTTTCATCCCGATGGGTGGAAAGATCGAGCTGGCTGAATTGAATGACGAGATTTTTTTTGGTGCTGCGGATAACCGATGGCTGGACGATCTGCTCCATCCCGTGGGGATCCACCAGCACGATCCGTTCCGGCTGGGGCCACCCCTTGGGAGAGGGGGTCGCCGAGGTCAAGGTGAGCCGGTCGAGGCCGAGCTTGGCCAGGGAGTCGGGAAAAAGGGCGATCTTAAGCGTCCCTTGCTTCCCGGTCTGAGTCCATTCCGGTTCCAGAAATACCCGACCATATTCGAGCCAGCTTTTCAGAAGGGCCAGGTTGGAGCGGATGGTCTGTATGCGTTCCTGGTGGCGTTCATCCAGATAGCTGAACTTAAAACGCCCGATACCCACTGTCAGCCCCTCGCGGATTTCCTGATAGAGGCTGGCCATGCGGGCCAGGATTTTTTCGCCGTCCTGGACAATCAGATCGTAGAGAATACGGTTGCGCTGCCAGCTGGTTTCGGGGTTTCTGAGCGTTCGGCGAACCAGCATCCCCTGGTTTTCGTTTTCCAGAGTTTCGACCACATCAAAGGCCGATGTTTGGCGTCCAGATTGTTTCAAATCGCGGATGTTGACATCATAGGGGATCGGCTCAAACAGCCCCCGGGTGGGGTCGTAAAACCAGCGCAGGTTGCCGTAGGTTTGGGCGTGGCTGCCACCGAAAAGCCAGATGAGGGCGTTCCAGCGGACAAATTTGTCCAGATCCAATAGATGGGGAATCCGGCGTTGAAAGGTGGCCTCATCCGCCTCCCGGTCCAGGGCCAGCAATTCCCGGAAACGGGACTCGATCATCCCGGCTTTTGGGGTTTGACGGTGGATGACGTGTCGGTAGGCGCTGGGGTGGGTAGGCCATCCTTGGAACACCCCGAATCCGAGATATTTGGTGTCCATATGGGTATCGCTGGAGCGAATGATCTCTCCTTGGGGATAGCCCCCCCTTTCAATCATCTCCTTGCCGGGCTGTTCAAACCAAAAATAGAGCCCCAGATCCACCTGGTTGATCTTGACCTTGGCAAAACCGGATTCAGGCACCATGAGGCCTAGTTTTCGGGCTTGTTCATAGACCACCTGCTCCTGCTCAAACTGCTTGTCGTCGGGAATCACCAGGTTGAATTGCCGCATCCCCTGGAAATAGTGATTTCGCTTAAACTTGATGCGCAGGGATTTTTTCGGTTTGTCCCAATGGTTGTTGAGATCCCCCCGCACCCGCACCTTGACGTTGAAGCTCTCCCCCTGATGCATGAAACGGGCGGGATACCAGCGTTTGTCCTTGTCCAGGAGCACCCGTCCGGCTACCAGGCTTTTGGTATGCAGCTCCATGTCTCGCAGATGGATTGGTTTGATGGCGAGTTCAAAGAGGGGGTGGATGATTCGTTTGCTGGTACCCGGCGAAAGGGCGCGCAGTAGATCGAGACTCTCGGAGTTGGCTGATTCATAAGCCATGAAAGATTGGAGTTGATCGATAATATTGTTGCGATAGATCGCCCCCACCGAGAGCACCCCCAACAATCCCAGGAGTAGTATCCCGGTGTTGAGGAGGGTCAGACGCCGAAGGAGGGTATCGGAAAAAAGCCGGGGAGGGCTTGGGGTCGATTGTCCAGGGGCGGCCGCTCCAGTCGGTTTTGGCTGGAGAGGGGGCTCCGGGGTGTTGCCTGGGGTCTCTTCGATGGATTTCTGGGGCATCGCTTACCAACCGGGCCGTTAAACCGGCAGGGAGAGGTGGGGGGCCAGCAGGGAGACGTTGCTGATTTTATCCAGGGCGCGGATCTCCTCCAGGAGTTTTTTCTGGGTGTCGAGTCCATCCGCCTGGAAGCGCACCTCCATCACCACCTCCCAACCCGTAGGGGTGATTTCCAGATTGCGCAGGGTGGATTGGCTGGTGTGCTGGTTGATCAGGTTGAACAGAGGCTCTTCAATCACCTCTCCGCCGCCGTTCACCACCAAGACAAATTCCATATGCTTGGGTTTGCCGTAGTGCAGATAGTGGAGCAGCATCAGCATTCCGCCCAAAAAAGCCGAAGAGACCAGGGCGACCATCCAGTTCATGGTGCCACACCCCAACCCCACCGAGATGCCCCAGAAAAGATAGACCATATCCCGGGAATCTTTGATCACCGTCCGAAAACGAATGATGGAGAGCGCCCCCACCATGCCCAGTGAGAGGGCCAGGTTGGAGCCGATCAGCAGCATGATCACCCCGACGATGGGGGGGATGGAGACCAGGGTGACCAAAAACGACCGCTCGTAGGTCAGCCCCCGGTGGCTCAGGCGATAGATCAATACCAGCCACAGGCCGCCAAAAAAGGCCAGGGAGAGGGTGAGGATCAGATCCAAAAAGGAGATCGATACCGCAGCGGTGGGAGTGAGCAGTGGGGTCATGGGAGCGGTTTGCCTATGTATCAAAACGCCGGGTCGAATCCGGATATGAGAAAAGAACCTAAATTTACACGGATGTTCATGCAATTACTACACCAGCAAAAGTGGAAGCTGTTTATAGCGCGGGTTCAGCCGTGTTGGCGATGGGATAGACATCGAAG
Source organism: Magnetococcales bacterium (assembly GCA_015232395.1). Classification (NCBI taxonomy): domain Bacteria; kingdom Pseudomonadati; phylum Pseudomonadota; class Magnetococcia; order Magnetococcales; species Magnetococcales bacterium. The sequence continues at coordinate 14,911 of JADFZT010000014.1, forward strand.
CGGGTGGTGCGGCCTGGAATGATGAACCCCGGCGCTGGGCCTTCAAGGGGGGGAGCCAGTCGGGGGCGTTTGACCACCACCCGTTTTTTGGCAGACTCCAAGGCCACGGCTAAAAGCTGGGGGGCATCGGAATCATTCCCCACCAACTCCCGCAGCCAGCGCATCTCCTTTTTGACCAGGGCCGATTTATCCCGATGGGGATACATGGGGTCGAGATAGACCACATCGGGGCGTTGTGTGGTGGGCGTGTTGGTCAGATAGGCCCGGGCATCTCCAACGACCAGATGGAGATGATCCCGGGCGATTTTTTGGGTTTCCGGGGCCTCCCTGGCGCGCTTCAGACCATCGGCCAGGAGTGCAGCTATGATGGGGGAGCGCTCCACCATCTCGACCCGGCAACCGAGTGCTGCCAACAGGAAGGCATCCCGCCCCAAACCCGGAGTGGCATCCACCACCCGAGGCTTGATCCCCCCCTTGAATCCCACCGCCCGAGCCAGGCTCTGCCGTCCTCCCCCCCGGCGTCGATGCCCAAACCGCCCTCCGACAAAATCAATGTAAAGGGGGTGTTGTCGGGTTTGTCCCAGGTGCCGGAGTTCCAGGCCCTTGGGGGTCAGCACCAGCAGATGGGTATAGGGGGGGGCAGGCTTGGTTGCTTCGGTATCATCCATCTCCCCCAGCCACGGCAGCGCCAATGCCTGGGCCAGGGCTTGGGCGTGGGGTTGGGTTTCAAGACCGGTGTGGGCCATGGCCGGATGGAGTGAAAGGGCAGGGGGCTCCCAAGTCATGGCGATGAAAAATCCTTCTATTTTCGGTCTTTCATGGTACAAAAAATGGGGGTTGACCTGGGGCACGACCCAGCTTCGGCAGGGTAGAGGGGGTGGGGTTTTGTTTCAAGCCGGTTTGGGAGGGTGGCGTTTGCCGATTTGGCGTTGCCGACTCTCTTGATGGATGAACACAGTGGGCCGGTAGGGACCGGCAGGTAAAATTCATGAGTGACAAACCAATCATCGCCTTTCAAGGCATGCCCGGGGCCTACAGCGAACAGGCCTCCCGGGAAAAAATTCCCGAGGGGAGCTATCTCTCCTGCAAATCTTTTGAAGATGTTTTTGTGGCGGTGGAGGAGGGGCGTGCCAAGATCGGCATGATCCCGGTAGAAAACTCCATGGCCGGGGTGGTGAGTGACAGCTACGATCTCCTGGCTCAGCAAAATCTGCACATCATCGGTGAACATTTTCTCAGTGTTCGTCATGCTTTGCTGGCCCTGCCAGGTGCCTCCATCACGGATATTCAGTCGGTCTATTCCCATCCCCAGGCCTTGGCCCAGTGCCACTCTTTTCTCAAAAGCCATCCCTGGGAGCGAATGAGTGTTTACGATACCGCAGGGGCTGCCAAGGATTTGGTGGTGCGGGGGCGTTTGGACGAGGCAGCGGTCGCAAGCGCGCTCTGCTCGGAACTCTATGGCCTGGACATTCTGGCACGGGAGATCCAGGACAGCCACATGAACACCACCCGCTTTATCCTGGTCTCCCGGGAGCCTCAGGATCCGCCGCCGGGGGTGCCTTGTAAAACCAGCCTGATCTTTGAAGTTCGCAACATTCCAGCCGCTCTCTATAAATGTCTGGGGGGATTTGCCACCAACGGCGTCAACCTCACCCGCCTGGAATCCCGGCCTGTGGCGGAAAAACAGTGGTCCTACCATTTTTATCTCGATTTTCAGGGGCGCCCCAAGGAAGCCGCCTGTCGTTTGGCCATGGAAGAGCTGGAATTTTATACCACCAGCCTCAAAGTGCTGGGCTGCTACCCTGAATCGCCCCAACCGGAAGTGGTGATAGAGGGATGATGGTCTATCCCGAGATCGATCCCGTTCTGTTTGCCATCGGTCCCCTCACGGTACGCTGGTATGGCTTCATGTATACCCTGGCCTTCCTGACCGGTTGGCCTCTGCTACAGATTCGAGCCCGTCGCATCATGCCTGAACTCTCTTCGGAGTTGATCGGGGATATTGCGGTTTGGACGCTTTTGGGGTTGGTGCTGGGGGGGCGGTTTGGTTACATCGTTTTTTATCAACCCGCCTATTATCTGGATAACCCATTGGCAGTGCTTAAAATCTGGCAGGGGGGGATGTCCTTTCACGGTGGGCTGATCGGTGGGTTGGTGGCGTGTGTGCTCTTTTCCCGACGCTGGAACATCGGTTGCCTGGCTTTGGCGGATCTGGTTTTTCCGGTGGTGCCCGTGGGACTTTTTTTGGGTCGCATCGGCAATTTTATCAACGGGGAGCTTTGGGGGCGGGTGACGGATTCCTCCTGGGGCATGGTTTTTCCCGGGGCCGGCCCGCTTCCCCGCCATCCCAGCCAGCTGTATGAAGCTTTTTTGGAAGGGATTGTGCTTTTTTCGGTGCTTTGGTGGTTGGGCTCGAAGCCCCGCAAGCCGGGATTTATGTTGGGGGCATTTTTGATCGGCTATGCGGCGTGTCGCTTTTCGGTGGAATTTTTCCGGGAGCCGGATGCCCACCTGGGATTGCTGGCCATGTCCTGGTCCATGGGGCAGTGGCTGAGCCTGCCCATGGTGGTGGGGGGGGCGTGGCTGTTATGGCGCAAACCAAAGCCGTAAAGAATCGTTTTAAGAATTTTCAATATCCACAGCGTTTTAAATCCACTTTTCCCTTACTTCCAACCTCCGAGGCCCCTTTCCCCATGAAAGCCATCCTCTTTTTCAGTCTGTTTTTTGCTTTGATCACCCCAGCCAGTGTAGAGGCTGCCCCCGCCAAATCGATTGCCAAGGGGGAGCCGGCCGATCCGGGGGTGCACACCCTATATCTCCAACACTGCTCCGAGTGTCACCATCCCGAGCGCTTGGGTGCCATGGGACCGGCTCTGCTGCCGGAAAACCTCCACCGGCTGCGGGCGAAAAAGGCCAAGGGGGTGATTGCCGAAGGGCGGGTAGCCACCCAGATGCCCCCCTTCAAGGAGATTCTCTCCCCGGATCAGATCGACGCCCTGGTCAAATATATCTACACCTCTCCCAATACCCCGTTGATCTGGGGGGAAAAGGAGATTATCGACAGTCACATCATCCACAACGAACCCGACACGCTTCCCGGCAAACCGGTCTTTAAAGTGGCGGATCTGTTCAATCTATTCCTGGTGGTGGAGCTGGGGGATCATCATGTGACGCTGTTGGATGGGGATCGCTTTGAGCCCATCCACCGTTTTCCCTCCCGCTATGCCCTTCACGGTGGCCCCAAATATGGCCCCAACGGACGCTTCGTCTATTTCGGCTCCCGGGATGGTTGGGTCTCAAAGTTTGACATCTACTCCCTGGAGCTGGTGGCGGAAATCCGGGTGGGTATCAACACCCGCAACGTGGCGGTCTCGGGGGATGGCAAATGGGTGATGGCTGCCAACTATCTTCCCCACACCCTGGTGATTCTGGATGGTGAAAAGCTTGAGCCGGTGCAGGTGATTCCGGTGGTGGATGATGCCGGTCACTCCTCCCGGGTGAGCGCGGTCTATGCGGCCGCTCCCCGGAACAGCTTTATCGCTGCGCTGAAGGATATTCCGGAAATTTGGGAAATTCCCTATCAGGATGGGGGAAAAGGAAAGTCAGGCTTGAAAGTCCGCCAGGTGGATGCCGCCAGCAATGAGGTGATTCCTGGAAAGAAGGGGCCTTTTTCAGCCCGTCGAATCAAGGTTGAAGTGCCTCTGGATGACTTTTTCTTCGACCAGTCCTACAAAAATCTGATCGGTGCTTCCCGAACCGGCGTACCGGGGCAGGTGGTGGATCTGGATGCAGGCCAAAAAACCGCTGAGATCGACATGCCGGGCATGCCCCATCTGGGCTCAGGCATCACCTGGGAATATCAGGGCCGCAAGGTGATGGCCTCTCCCAACCTCAAGGATGGGGTGGTATCGGTGATTGATCTTGAAACCTGGGAGGTGATCAAGCGGATTGAGACGTTGGGGCCGGGATTTTTCATGCGCAGCCACGAAAACAGCCCCTACGCCTGGGTGGATGTCTTTTTTGGACCCAACCGGGACGCGATGCATGTGATCGACAAGTCGAAGTTGGAGATTGTCAAAACCCTGCGGCCCGCTCCCGGCAAGGTTTCCGGCCATATCGAATTTACCCGGGATGGCAGCCATGCGCTGCTTTCCATCTGGGACAAGGATGGCGCGCTGATTATCTACAACGGCCACACCTTGGAAGAGATCAAGCGGATTCCCATGAAGAAGCCTTCGGGGAAATATAACGTTCACAACAAGGTCACCCGTTCCGCTGGGACCAGTCACTGAGAATTAACATCAAAACCTTGGGGGAGGGAACTCCCCCAAACCCCTACCTTTTTTTGATCGTATAAAATCAAAATCTATTCACCCCACCCGATTGAGATGACGGGCTCTGAACCCTACGCCCAATTCATCTTCCGCCAAGCGTCGGCACGCTTCCATATCCACCCCCTCCAAGCCATCGATAGCCGTTGCGGTCACTTCCGGGACATGTTTTTTGGCGGCTCGGATAAAGTCGAGCATGCCCTGCCAAGCCCCTCCAAAAGCCGGCTTGCAGTGGCAATCATACGTGGCTTCATCCTGGGCGTTGAGAGAGACCGATACCGCATCGATCAATCCCTTGAAGCGGGGGGTGACATCCCGGCCATAGACCCGATTGGCCAAACCGTCCGTATTGAGCCGTACCCGGATATCTCCCCGCCGTTTGACCTCCCGAGCCACCGCCAGCATCACCTCCAGACGCAAAGTCGGCTCCCCAAACCCACAAAACACAATCTCCTCATAGCGCCCCGGATCCCCCATGGCCTGGATCAACGCCTGGGCATCGGGGTTGCGCTTTAAGGTGAGGTCATAATCATGTACCTGGGGATGGCTCCACTTGGGACAAAAGGTGCACTTCAGGGTGCAGCCCCGGGTGACGTTGAGATAGAGAGCGCGGCCAATGGGATAGGCGAGAATTTCCGGCGTTTCCTTCTCCTGGGCCTCTTCATGGGGAAAGCCTTCAACTCCAAAGAGCCGTCGATAGTTTTCAGTGGTGGCTTGCGCCACCTCCTCCAGTGAAATATCCCTCACCTGAGCCAACGTTTCAGCCACCTGAACAACAAAACCCGGCTCATTGCGCTTACCCCGATGGGGAACTGGTGCCAGATAGGGGGCGTCGGTTTCAATCAGAAGGCGATCCAGGGGCAGGGTTTTGGCTACATCCCGCAAGGCCTGGGCGGTGCGAAAAGTGACAATGCCGGAAAATGAGATGTAAAAACCCTGATCGACTCCCCACTGGGCAAACTCTTCGGAGCCGGTAAAGCAGTGGATCACCCCCCCACAAGCCTGGGCCTGCTCCTCCTCCATCACCTGCCGGGTCACCTCTTCGGCATCCCGGGAGTGAATCACCAATGGCAGCCCAGCCGCATGGGCTGCTTGAATCTGCCTGCGAAACACCTCGATTTGAACCTCTTTCGGGCTCTTGTCATAAAAAAAATCGAGCCCGGTCTCGCCAATAGCCCGAACTTTTGTGTGGGAGGCAGCTGCCAATATTTCGCCAACGGTGATATCCGGAAAACGCCCAGCGTTGTGGGGGTGGATTCCAGCACTGCAATAGACATTTGGAAACTGCTCACAGAGAGAGAGCAGCTGTTTCGTTTTCGTTATATCCGTTCCGATCACGTTAACGTAACCCACTCCCGACTCCCAGGCGCGCTCCATTACCTTGGCAAGATCCTGATTAAAATCAGGAAAATCGATATGGGCATGACTGTCGGCAAAAATCATTCCTGGCTCCATCCTGGAAAAACAGACCGATTCGGTTTGGGGGAATTAAAAAAATGCCCTGCCAGCTTGAATCCCTTTTTCAAGAGACCGGTTTGGCCCAAGGCTCCCTGAATCCCATGGGGTTGAACGATTGACTGGATCATTGTCAGTAGCAGGCTTGGCCCGGCTGGGAATACCAAGGGCAGGGGCTATGGCAGGGATGGGACATTAAAATCGGTGTAATTTATTGAAAAAGGTGGTGTGCACGGATGGTTTTTCAGATCATGACGGGCTTTTTGCGGCTGGTTTGTTCTGTTGATTGCCTCCGGAGCCTTTGGTATTCCCGTCAGAAGAGGAACGTCGCCTGCGGGAGCGACGTCGCCGCCTGCGCTTACCCGATTTTTTGGGTGTCTCTTTGGCCGCCTCATCACTGCCCGGTAAAGCCGTCTTGGCTTCCAGCTCCTGTCCAGAAGGAGCAGGCCCTTTCTCCGTTGAGGAAGGGGAGAGGGTGTCCGTAGGGGAGGGTGCTTCCGGATTGGCGGAAGAGGGTGCAGGCTGGCCACCGGGAGCGTGTTTTCCTCGGCTGGAAGGGGGGGGAGCCCCTTTTTTGGAACTTTTTCCAGGATTTTTGCCGGAAGGTGGCGCGTTTCGGCTTTTACGACCCTGGTTCTGTTTGGAGGGTCTGCGACTTTCCCCTTGGGGGGCGGGGGTTTGTTTGGGAGGCTCTGCCGGGCTGGCTGGAAGCGTTTTCCCTTCTCCCTTGGGGGTGGAATCCAGCGGGGGGGTTCTGGAAATTTCGGAAGCGAAGGTGACAACGGTTTCACCATCCGGAAACTGCACCTCGATCTTATCCTGCAAAGGCAGGACGCCTCGGACCACCCCTTCCCGGCCCTGTTGGTTCCAGACCCGGTTTTTGATCTTGGGCAGGGTTTTGCGGGCATCCACATAGCTTTGATTTTCAAAGGCGAGGCAGCACATCAGGCGCCCACACACCCCGGAAATGGCATCGGGATTGAGTGAGAGATCCTGGTTTTTGGCCATACGAACCGATACGGGATGAAATTTATTCAGATGGCTGACACAACAAAGGGCCTCGCCACATGGCCCCAGACCACCCAGCAGGCGGCTCTCATCCCGGACCCCCACCTGGCGCATTTCCACCCGAATGTGCAGGGCTCGCGCAAGTTTGCGTACCAGCTCCCGAAAATCCACTCGATTTTCAGCGGTAAAATAAAAGACCGCCTTATTGCCGCTCGATTGATACTCCACCCGGGAAAGCTTCATGGGCAGTTTCAGCTCCCGGATGGCTTCCTTGCAGGTGACCTTGGCCTCTTGTTCTTTTTCAGTGCGCCAGGCCATGGCCTCTCGATCCTTCGCCGTCACCTTGCGCACCACCCGCAGGATCTGTCCGGGAACCGGCTCCATATTTGAGGCATTTACCTCCGGGGAGGAGAGATACATCACCCGGGCTGTGGCTTCGCCATTTCGAGTTTCAACAAAAACTTCATCATCCGTACGGATGTTGTAGAGCTTGGTTCTGATCCGCCAGGTCATGCTGGAGCCGGGGAGACGTATTCCGATGACATTTTCCCGGTCGCCTCCACCCCGTTTTTTTCGGCCACCCTTCTGCTCTTGGGAATGATTCGCTCCCGGTTTGGTTTCAGCTTCCGGCTTCGATTCCGGTTTGGTTTCAGCTTCCAGCTTCACTTCCGATTTGGTTTCAGTTTCCGGAAAGGAGGCCTGGGCATCCTGCCTGGGGTTTTCACAGCTTTCAGGCTTTACATCCTGGGAGGGGCCCGGGTCCATAGACGTGTTCTCTTCCGACAGAGGTTCGGAAGAGGTCTCATCCTTGGTTTCCACAGGCTCCGTTGATTCGGTCATAAAACGATCCCGGATTCAGGAGGATGTCCGCCGCCATCTGGAAAGCCGAATCAGGATGGCTTCCAGCACCAGCTGGCGGTTCAGGTTGAATTTTTTGGCTCGGTTGATCAGCCGATCGCTCCAGAGGGATAGCTCCATCAGACCCTCTTGATACGCCCCCCCATCCTTCGGCTCCTGGAACACGCTATCACGGATCCGCTCCTGGAACCATGCCTGCAAAAGAACCAGGGCCGTCAAAAAACGATCTTTGTGACTCCAAAACAGGGCCACATCCAGCAGATCTGCCAGCCCCCCCGAAGTGGAGTGATCAAGCTCCTTGAGAAACCTGGCCCGGAGTTTGGGCATCTCTCCCAGGCAAAAATCAAGCCCCCTGGCGACACTTCCCTGGGCTATCTCACACGCTTGCTGCAACACTTCTGCAGAGGCTTGGGGGGCCTCCTCCTGCAAAACAGATACTAATTCAGACTCTTCCAGGGTACCAAATCGCACCAGCTGACAACGGGAACGAATGGTCGGGAGCAGTGCGCCTGGTTGGTTGGTGACCAAAATCAGCAAGGAGTGGTTGGCGGGCTCTTCCAGGGTTTTGAGCAAAGCGTTGGCTGAGGAAGCGTTCATCAGGGCGGCATCATCGATGATCGCCCCCTTCCATCCCCCCTCAAAAGGGGTTAGGGAGAGCACCCGGGAAAGCTCCCGAATCTGATCCACAGAAATTTGCGTCTTGCCCGATTCCACCCCGACAAAATTCACATCAGGATGGCTGGCATTGGCCAGTTTGCGACAGGCTCCGCACACGCCACACCCGGAAACCCCATCTGCTGCCGGACTCTCCCGACGGCAAAAAAGGGACTGCAATGTGGCTTTGGCCGCACTGCCTTTGCCCACGCCCTGGGGGCCATAAAAAAGATAGGCATGGCCCATGCGCTCGCCACTCAAAGCGCTGCGTAGCTGCTGGAGGGCTTCTTCCTGACCGCGTATGGCCTCAAGTGGCTTCAAGAAGGTCTCCCATGCCTTGCCGTATCTGCTGGAAAACCCCGTCCGGATCCCGGGTGGCGTCAATCAAGCGCAGGCGCTGGGGGAAACGTCCGGCCAGGTTTAAAAAACCTTCACGAACCCGCCGGTGAAACGCTCCCCCCTCCCGTTCAAAACGGGACTCCTCTCCCCCCTGGGAGCGGGAGACCCCCGCCTCGGGGTCGAGATCAAGATAGAAGGTACGATCCGGTATCAAGTCACCGGTGGCCCAGCGGTTGAGGGTGTCGATCCAGGTCAGATCCATCCCTCGACCATACCCCTGATAGGCGGTGGTGCTGTCGAAAAATCGATCACAAAGCACCCAGGCCCCCTGCTCAAGTGCGGGACGGATCACCTGAGCGACATGTTCAGCCCGGGCGGCCTCCATCAGCAGCAGTTCCGTAGCAGGGGCCATACCACCGGGCTCGCCGGTAACCAGCAATGCACGGATTTTTTCCGCCAGGTCACACCCCCCCGGCTCCCGGGTCACCACCACCTCGCACCCCAGCTGCCGGAGCAGATCCCCCACCAGGCGAATCTGGGTGGATTTGCCCGCTCCATCGCCCCCTTCGAATGTGATCAATTTTCCCTGCATCCGTTACCGTGATCCCATTTCGATCACCCGCCCCGAAAGGAGCACGCAATCCATCCGCATGACGTTCGAAAAATACGATTTGCCAGCCATATTCTACACGATTTTTTCACCGATTCCCTGTGATGATTTCCCCAGGGTACCCCGGTGGCATCATTTGGATTTTTTGCGGTGCCGCTGATATCGGTCCACGTTGCGTTCGTGTGCTGCCAGGGTGCGGGAAAAGACGTGGGTGCCGCTGCCGTCACTGCGGGCGACAAAAAACAGCTCGTTACTTTTTTGGGGATGAAAGGCCGCGTGGATGGCTGCACGACCCGAGTTGCAGATGGGGGTGGGGGGTAAACCGCGACTGGTGTAGGTGTTGAAAGGGGTCGGGGTGCGCAGATGCTTGCGGGTGATGTTGCCATCAAAATTGGGGATGCCGTAGATCACTGTCGGGTCGCTCTGTAGCAGCATCCGTTTTTTGAGGCGGTTGTGAAAAACACCGGAAATACGTTGCCGTTCGTTACCGTTACCGGTCTCTTTTTCGATGATGGAAGCGAGAATCAAACCATCGTAAGGGGTGAGGGTGATACCCTTTTCCCGCCCCCGCCACTCCTCATCCAGCACCACCCGGGTCATCGCCACCATCCGGGCGATCAGTTGCTGGGCGGTATCCCCTTTTTTGAAAAAATAGGTCTCCGGAAAAAGCCACCCCTCCAGGGAAGGGGCATCAAGTCCCAGTTTTTTGGGGCTCTCAGGGTCTTCCAAAAAAGCCAAAGCCCCAGACCAGCCTCTCTGCTCCAAAACCTGCCCCACCTCCCGTACTGAAAACCCTTCGGGAAGGGTCAAACGATGACTGACCACCTTCCCTTCCCGTAGCCGCTCCAGATGATCCAGAGGCGTCTCACCAGCGGGAAAGCGATATTCACCCGCTTGGATATATCCTTCACCATAAAAACGGGCGAGGAGGGAAAACCAGCGGGCAGAAGTGACCACCCCTTCTTTTTCCAGGGCACGGGCGGCTTGATGCACGCCCCAGCCGCTATCGATGGTGAGTTCCACCGGTGCGGCCAGGGGGGTATCCATAAAGTCAAAGAAGCGGTCGGTCAGAAAGCCCGCTGCCACACCTCCCCCCAACAACAGAAAGAGCGTGCCAGACAGGAGGGTCTTGCGCATCAGGGAACGCGCTTGAGGACCAGAGTGGCGTTGGTGCCCCCAAACCCAAAGGAGTTGGAGAGTGCCGTGTTCACCGAGACCTGCCGGGCGGTGTGGGGCACATAATCCAGATCACATTCGGGATCGGGATCATCCAGATTGATGGTCGGCGGAATTACCCCCTGTTGCAGCGCCATGGCGGTAAAGATAGCCTCGACCCCGCCAGCCGCTCCCAAAAGGTGACCGATCATGGATTTGGTGGAGGAGACCATGAGCTTTTTGGCATGATCCCCGAACACCTGCTTGACGGCATCGGTCTCTCCTTTGTCCCCCAAGGGGGTGGAGGTGCCATGGGCGTTGATGTATTCAATTTCTTCGGGATTGACCCCTGCATCGTTGAGGGCCGCCCGCATGCAGCGTATGGCCCCGTCACCGCTTGGGTCGGGTGCTGTGATGTGGTAGGCATCCCCCGACATGCCGTATCCGGCTACCTCAGCATAAATCTTGGCACCACGCTTTTGGGCGTGTTCCAGGGTTTCCATAACCACCACCCCGGCGCCTTCGGCAATGACAAAGCCATCCCGCCCCTTGTCCCAGGGCCGGGAGGCGGCTTCCGGGTCGTCATTACGGGTGGAAAGAGCCTTGGCGGCGGCAAAACCGCCCACACCCAGCTCATTCATGGCAGCTTCCGCGCCACCAGCCACCATGACATCCGCCTCACCCCGTTGGATCATGCGGGCGGCATCGCCGATGGCATGGGTGCCCGTCGCACAAGCCGTCACCGGGGCGTGGTTGGGGCCCTTGATGCCAAAACGGATTGCCAGATGTCCGGAGATGAGGTTGATCAGGGACATGGGAATGAAAAAGGGCGAAATCCGTCGGGGACCGCGCTCTTTAAGCACCATGGCCTGCTTCATGATGGCTGATAGGCCACCGATGCCGGAGCCTACCGTCACGCCGATGCGCGGAGCATTCTCCTCCGTTACCTCAATGCCCGCTTCCCGCCAGGCAAGCTCCGCTGCGGCGATGCCGAAGAACATGAAGAGATCCATCTTGCGAATCTCTTTTTTGCTCACCCAATCCAGCGGATTGAAGTCCCAGCATTGGCCACCGATGCGGCTGGCATACTCCGATGTGTCGAAATGGGTGATAGGAGCGATGCCGGACTTTCCGGCCAGGATCCCATCCCATGTCAGCTTGTTTCCTGTTCCCAACGGCGTCACCAAGCCCACGCCGGTGATGACCACTCTCCGATTCACGTGCCACCCCCAAAAAAAAGCGCCTGCCTTCCCCGAGGGAAGGTGGCGCGGGCATTATTCAAAACAACTCAGTCCATATTATTCTGGATATACTCAATGGCCTGGGTGACCGTGGCGATCTTTTCTGCCGCCTCGTCAGGAATTTCGCAACCGAATTCCTCTTCCAGAGCCATGACCAGCTCCACGGTATCCAGGGAGTCAGCCCCCAGATCATCCACAAAATTGGCTTGTTCCGTCACCTGGTCCGCTTCCACGCCCAGCTGCTCCACAACAATCTTTTTTACACGATCAGCGATATCGCTCATTGGTTTGGATTCCTTCCTCTCAAACGAATAGTACTCGATCCATCAGTGAAACCTGCAATCCCCGTAAAACCTGCAACCTTCGCTCAATAGTGGCTGAAGGCGTTGTTCTGTTCAAGTGGGCGTCAGCCCATGTACATCCCCCCGTTGACATTCAGGGTCTCACCGGTGATGTAGCCTGCCCGGTCAGAAGCCAGAAAGGCGACCGCCTCGGCGATATCCTCTCCAGAGCCCATCGCACCCAAGGGAATCTGAGAGAGAATAGCCTCCTGAGCCTTGGGATTCAACTTGTCGGTCATCGGAGAGCGAATAAACCCGGGTGCAACGCAGTTGGCGGTGATTTTTCGGCTCGCCACTTCTCGGGCCAGACTTTTGGTAAATCCAATCAACCCTGCTTTGGTGGCAGTATAGTTGGCCTGTCCGGCATTGCCGGTCTGCCCTACCACCGAGGCGATGTTGATGATGCGGCCATAGCGGGCCTTCATCATGGGCCTCAAGACCAGGCGAGTCAGCTGAAAGACCGCGGTCAAATTAACCGCCATCACCTGCTCCCACTCTCCGTCGGACATCCGTAACAGGAGGTTATCCCGATTGATGCCGGCGTTATTGACCAGAATGTCGATGCGACCAAATTTTTTTTGGGCCAGCTTGACCGCTTCTCCCAGACAGGCCTTGGAGGTGACATCCGCCTCGAAGGATTCGGATTCCGGCGAAAATTCCCGGATCTCTTCCAGGGCTTCCAGAATTCGGATCGATTCGTTGCTGATGATCAAAATTTTGGCCCCTCGACGGGCCAAATCCAAGGCGATAACGCGACCGATACCACTGGTGGAGCCGGTTACGATGGCCACACGATCCTTCATCGTGATCTCCTCTTTGGGGAGCGTTGTCGCTCAACCCTTGAACAGTCCAACATGCCAATCCAATTCATAGCAGGATTCCAGAATCTTGGGCAGGGTTCCAAAATTCCGGACAGATTTTCATAACCCGGGACTAAGGTGCCGAAATCTACCGGACCACAACCATTTCGATCCGACCGCTCAGATCCCTTCCAGTTTATCGATATCTTCGGGCGCGTTGATGGTGACCACTCGGGCTTTGCGGTCGATCCGTTTCATCATGCCGCTCAAAACCCGTCCAGTACCCACTTCCACAAAAAGATCCACCCCGAGAGTCAACAATTGGTGAATGGAGGCCTCCCAGCGTACGGCACCAGTTATCTGTTCCACCAAAAGCCGTCTGACTTCGTTGCCGTCAGTCACCTCAGATGCCGTCACGTTGGCGATGAGGGGGATATTTAAATCCTTGATGCCGGTTTCCTTGAGTGCCTCATCCATTCGTTTGGCAGCAGGTTCCATCAAGGGGGAGTGAAAAGGGGCTGAAACCGCCAGGGGAACACAACGCTTGGCGCCCCGCTCCTTGGCCAATGCCACGGCTCTGTTGACCGCTTCCTGGTGGCCGGAGATGACAATTTGAGCCGAGGTGTTGAAATTGGCGGGAACGCACACCTGTCCACTCTCCTGGGCCGCATCCCGACACACCGCTTCCACATCTTCCTGGCTCATGTTGAGCATGGCGGCCATTCCCCCCACGCCGACGGGAACCGCCTCCTGCATGGCTTGGCCACGCAACCGCACCAACCGCACGGCATCGGCAAAGGAAAAGCCACCCGCGACTGAAATGGCGGCATACTCTCCCAGAGAGTGACCTGCCACATAATCGGGCCGCAGTTTGCTGCGTTCCATCAGCAGATGACACGCCGCCAGAGCGGTGGTTACCAGCGCAGGCTGGGTGTTTTCCGTCAGGTTCAGCTTGTCAGCCGGGCCTTCGAACATCAAGCTGCCCAGGGAAAAGCCCAGCACCCGGTCGGCTTCCTGGATAAGCTCCCGAACACCGCCGTCCGCTTCGGCCAGAACCTGGCCCATTCCGACGGCTTGAGCCCCCTGGCCGGGGAAAAGAAAGGCTGTCTTGGCCAATGGGTTCCTCTCCTTGATCGTGATAGGGGTAGAGAAAAAAGCGGCCCCATAATCCACCACAACGGTGATTTCGTCCAGGCCTAATCCTTCAATTTCCCGGAAGCCTCTCCTGGGGGGTGTGTAACAATACCCGAAAAAAGGCCCAATCCAAGCTAAAAACCTCTCTTCCACAAGCAGATGATCGCCCTGAAGAAAAGGGCTGCACAAATAAATATCGGACTGAAAGGGTTTGTTGCAGTTGGCTGATTTTGGTCGTAAAGATTGGCTTGTGGCTTGTGGCTTGTGGCTTGTGGCTTGTGGCTTGTGGCTTGTGGCTTGTGGCTTGTGAGGATCGTAGCCTGTTCAGGTCTATGTGAGATTCACAGATAAGTGGTGTAACGTTGCATCAAGGCCAAATCAACCTGTTGCAACAGGCTTTTTCGAAGGGGCCATTTTCAAACAGAGTGGCTCTATTGTATCGACAGTTTCGATCATTGGACCCACTGCTGAACAGAAGTGGGATTAAGAGGCGTGCCCAAACAAACCTGGGTTGATAATCCTGCTTAGGCCAAGAGGAACATATTTTGAATCAAGGGGGTAGGTCTCTTGGATTCAAGAGATGGCTCTTTTGATCAAACCCTTTCTATTCTGCAGTCAGGGATAGTTCCGGTCGGCCTCAAGGCTTGCGAATACAAAGGCTGCAAAGGCGCGTGATTCCGCTTCGGTGGAAAAGGTGGGGGTTACCAGATGGGTGTCGTCATCCGGCCACCACTCCACATGGCAGTTTTGACCGCCACCCTGGGCATTGCCCCGAATATGGCAGCTCACCCGAATGGGGGCGGCCTCTTCCACAAAGGCCCAGGCCTGATCCATCGCTTCTTGGGCTTTGGCAAGGTCGGTACAGTAGTGGGGAGGCTCCCCATCAGCCGTACCGTCCAGGAGTTTGGCCAGCAGCCGGTCTTTTGCTCGAAGATCTTCGAGAGAATTCCAGTGTGCAAAAAGCGATTCAATCGATGCCATGGGCTTAACCTCTCGTGGTTGTCATCACAAGGGGGTACGGATCAGATGTTCCTTGATGGAGTTGAGTTCAATGAAATCATCTGACTGTCGACGCAGTTCGTCAGCGATCATCGGCGGCTGGGTCATGAGGGAGCTGATGACCGTAACCAGTTTGCCTTGATCCTGAACGGCCTCAACCACGCTACGAAAATCGCCATCTCCGGAGAACAACACCGCATGATCGTAGTAGGGGGCCATTTTAATCATACCCACCGCTATTTCGATATCCATGTTGCCTTTGGTTCGCTTGGAACCAGTATTGGGATCAACATATTCTTTGATGGGTTTGGTGATAACCGTATATCCGTTATAGGCCAGCCAGTCCACCAGAGGCCGGATTGGGGAGTAGTCCTGATCGTCTCCCAGAGCGGTATAGTAGTAGGCCCGCACCAACCGACACTGATTATGGAAATAGGAAAGGAGCTTTTTATAGTCGAAATCAAAATTCAGGGATCGAATAGCCGCATAGAGGTTGGATCCGTCGATAAAAATCGCTACACGTTCTTCTTTGTGAAACATTGTTCTTTCCTTTTTTCCGTTATGACAACCAAGAGATCCCGCAAAGTCACCTAATTGTAACAAAAGCGATTACAAATAAAACAGGGATCGAATTATTTTTTTTCGAATCCAGCCTGTGCTGCGATAGCCAGGCGGGAAAAACCCTGTTGGCGGGATGCATCCAAAATAGCCACCACCCGTCCATGACTGGCAGCCTCGTCTGCTTCAATGAAAATAACCTGCTGAAGATCGCCCCCTGCCGCTTTCAAGAGGTTTTCTCCCAGATTTTCCAGGGAGACCGAATGGCCTTGAACCGTTAAATTTCCTGAACGGTCCAGAGTTACAACAATTCGTTCCGAATCACTGGAGAGGGCGTCTCCCGTTTTGGCTTGGGGCAGGTTGAGTTTGATGTCGTTGATCGAAGCAAACGTGGTGGTCACCATGAAAAAGAGCAGGAGCAGAAAGACCACATCCACCATGGGGGTGATGTCCAGGGTGACCGGTGTTTTGGTTGTTTTGGCCCGAAACTGCATCCCACACCTCTAATGACCGGACTTGATCTGTTCGACAACTACCAGCGCAAAACGTTCCAGTTCAACGACATACTTGTCAATTACGCGATTAAAATAACGATGCAGCCCCAGGGCCGGAATGGCTATGGTGAGGCCAGAAGCAGTCGTAATCAAGGCCTCTGATATACCGTTCGCTAAAACCCCCGGGTCGCCAACCCCCACCGTCGAGATAACTGAAAAGACCTTGATCATTCCCAGAACGGTTCCCAGCAGGCCCAAAAGCGGCGTAATGGCGGCAATGGTTCCCAGAAGAGTCAGGTATCTTTCCATGTGGACCACTTCCTGGCGGCCCGCCTCTTCGACAGCTTCCTTGATGACCCGACGGCGTTCTCCATGGTTGCGCAAGCCGGAGAGAATGATGTTGCCGTAACTGCTTCGGGACGCAATGCAATAGCCTTTGCCCCCTTCCATATCCCCCCGCATCACCAGCTCTTCGATACGACGTACCGCCTCAGGAGGAATGACCTGTTTGCGACGCAAGGCCCAAAATCGTTCAAAAATGATTGCCAGAGCCACAACTGAACAGAGACCGATGGGGATCATGACCACCCCACCTTTGGACAAAAACTCGATCATACCGTCCGCCCTCAATCATGCCCTGGATATCCCCAAGCCTTATGAGTGGATTCCCGGGCATTCAGTAAAGAAAGCTCACCTCCACCTCGATTGGACCTGACAGCAGCCTGTGATGGATCACTGTTTGGACAGGCTGCCTATTCGGGCTCAGGCAGCTCCAGCTGCAACGGCCAAGTCAGAAGAGTGGCAAGCCGCAACCGATTCGCTCATCAAAAAACAGATCTTCTTGACTCCGGGATTATCCTGAAATCAAACCCGGCAGACCGGAAAATCTCCTGATGATCGCCCTCTATACACCAAAGATCAAGCCGCTTGTGGAGAAAACATCACATTTTTTGCATCGAATATTTGTCCGGAAAGGACGATAGCACTGAAAAATGAAGGGATTTAATGAGGAGGGGA
>JADFZT010000014.1:32001-66621 GCA_015232395.1 Magnetococcales bacterium
GGAAATGGAGCGGGAGAGGGGATTCGAACCCCCGACGTCAACCTTGGCAAGGTTGCACTCTACCTCTGAGTTACTCCCGCAATGGAGCTGATGCTGACTGGATGGTGCTGGAGGCCGGGGTGGGATTCGAACCCACGAATAAAGGTTTTGCAGACCTCAGCGTTAGACCACTTCGCCACCCGGCCATCTTGTTGCTGCGGAAAATCGTTCCGCTACCAGAAATAGACGCTTTCCTGATAAAACAGGAGAAAAATGGGTCTATACTGGGTAAAAAATGGAGCGGGAGAGGGGATTCGAACCCCCGACGTCAACCTTGGCAAGGTTGCACTCTACCTCTGAGTTACTCCCGCTTGGAGCTGTTCGGCTCAATGGCCCAACTGCCCTGTCCAACTAAAGCACCATATATATAGAGGGTGAAATCCCATGCGTCAACCACCAAAGGCCAAGTGCATCCCAAGGACACCATTTACACCTTGCCGACCCCTCTTTTCTGATGAAGCGCTCTTTAAGTGCTCGCCCGCAGTTTTGGCCAAGCTTCATTCATGTAAGTGTATCCCGAAAACAGGGCTAACGCTGCGGAAAGAAAGAGAAAAAATTGCCCCGGCAACTGAAAGGGAATGCCGAAAAGCGCATCCTGCACCAGCAGCATGATAATCGCCGTCATCTGAAAGCCGGTTTTCCATTTGCTCATCACCGAAACATGAACAACAGAGCCAAGCCCCGACATCCGCTCCCGCAGTGCCATGATGATCACCTCCCGGGAGAGAAGAATCATCACCAAAATCAGATTGGCCCGTCCCATGGCCACCAACAAAACCAGGGCGCAAATCACCAGGAGTTTATCGGCCACCGGATCAAAAAAGCGTCCGAAATTGGTGTGTAGTCCCCGGCGTCGGGCCACATAGCCGTCCGCCCAGTCGGTGATGGCTGCCAAGCTGAAAAAGCCAGTCGCCAAAAGCAATCCCAGCTTTCCCGGCAGGTGGGCAAAGCCCACAAAAAAGGGAATCAGGAGAATTCGGGCCGCTGTCAGCAGGTTTGGAAGGTTCCAGACCATAAGGGTGTTTAGGTACTTTCGTTAAAATGATCAAAAATACGCTGAGCCAGTTCTTTGGGGAGTCCGGACATTTCTGTCAACTCCGGCAAAGAGGCCCCTTTTATCGCCTTGACCGACCCAAAGTGGCTTAGAAGCATGCGTTTTCTCTTCGGACCAATCCCGGCAATTTCGTCCAAAACCGACCGGGTTTGGGATTTTTCCCGCCGTGACCGGTGAAAGCCGATGGCAAACCGGTGGGCCTCATCCCGAATGTTTTGGATGAGAAACAGAGTCGGTGAATCTGGAGACAGTATAGAGGGTGGTTCTCCCCCCGGCAAGAAAAGCCGCTCTCGACCCGCATTCCGATCAGGCCCCTTGGCCACAGCGCAGAATGGAACGTGGCCGAATCCTTCTTCCATCGCCACCGCCAACACCGCATTCAACTGCCCCAATCCTCCATCCAACAGTACCAAATCGGGCCACTTTTCTTCTGAAATTTCCCCAGAGCTATCCGGCCCACTCCCGGAGATTGCCTTTGGCATGTCGTGTGTTTCTGATTTAACCAGCTGTTTTTCCTGTGGGATATCACTTTGGTCTGATGATGGATCATCCCGGCCAATCGTTGCCTGATCGGCTTTTCCAGGTGAGGGAAGGCCGCCTGTCGAATCCTTCCGGCCACTCTCTTCGCTCTGTTTTTCTCTCTGTGCTCCACCACGCGGTCCATCCGGAGGATTGACCAATCGTCGAAATCGTCGAGAAAGAAGAGCCGCCATCCGGGCGGTGTCATCCAGCAGGGCGGGATCGGAAAGGATAAACTTTCGATAGCTTTTTTTTTGAAATCCTTCCGATGTAAACACCACCAGGGAACCCACCGGATGGCTGTCACTGATATGGGAGATATCGTAGGCCTCAATGCGTTCCAGAGGCTCCTCCAAGCCCAGAGCTGTCGCCAGATCTGCCAACTGTCGACGATGGGCCGCAGAACCACTCAAGCGGCTGGTCAGGGCCTGACGGGCATTGACCACCGCCATCTCCACCAAGCGCCGCCGGGCTCCCCGAACAGGTTGCCGTAAATGCACCACCCCTTCCCGCCGCCGACTGAGGGCGGCTTCCAGCCATTGGGGATCCATCACTTGGCGATCCAGCAATATTTCCGGGGGAATCTGAGCCTGCCCCGCCCCATAATATTGCTCCAAAAAGGCTTCAAGTACCGCCCCTTCCTCCAGATCTCCAGTGTTTTCCGGAAAAAAACTGCGACTTCCCAGGGTGTTGCCCTGGCGCACCATCAACACCTGTACGGCATACTGGCCCCGATCCCGAAACAGCCCCACCACATCCAGATCCGGGTCACCGGGGAGATTGACCTTGCGCTGCTCCTGCACGTGGGCCAGGGATTTTATCTGTTCCCGAATCCGTGCCGCTTCCTCATAGGCCTGTTTTTCAGCCGCCTCCCACATCGCTTCATTCAATAAATCAACCAGCACCCGATCCTTCCCCTCCAAAAACAGCATCACCTCCTGGATCCAGCGGCCATACTCCTCCTTCCCCACCCGATCACTGCAAGGGGCTCGGCAGCGCTTGATTTGATATTGCAGACAGGGTCGTGTGCGTTGGGAAAACTGGCTGTCCCGACACTGGCGAATGGGAAAGATCGACTGCATGAACCGCAGGGTTTCCCGAACCGCCACCACCGAAGGGTAGGGACCATAATAACGCCCGCCTTGTTTACGGTCTCCCCGATAGAGGGAGAGCCGGGGAAAAGGGTGATCGGTGGAAAGGTGCAGATAGGGATAGGATTTATCGTCCTTGAGGAGGACATTATAGCGGGGGCGGAAGCGCTTGATGAGGTTGGCTTCCAGAATCAGGGCATCGTTTTCACTGGCCGTGACCGTGATTTCAAGCTCCCGGGCATGCCCCAGCATCACCCGCACCCGGGAGGGTTGGGAGCTGCCGGTAAAATAAGAGGCTACCCGCTTGCGCAACGCCTTGGCCTTGCCCACATAAAGCACCCGTCCCGCTTCATCCAAAAAACGGTAGACCCCAGGCTCAAGGGGGAGGGTGGGGAGCCGTTCCTGCAAGGGATGGGGGGGGGCTTGTTTCACTGGCCAATGCGGGTTTGAGGGGATTGATTAACCAGGATTGGTGGTGGGTTAATCGCTTTGATACGGATTTTTATCCGTGTTCCATTGATAGCTTGGCCACGCTCTTGTTGGTTGGGGTCACAATGAAAAACTCAGCCATGCTCTTTAAAGATTGGAATCACAATGGATATGGATTCCTCAGGAGATCTCTTCGTCCGTAAGATAGCAGCCCGGATCCTCGCTCCAGGGATCTCCCGTCACCTGGAAGGCCCGCACCCGGGTGTTACCACCACATATATTGAGATATCGACAGCTGCCACACCGTCCCGTTACCGGTCTGGGTCGTTGACGCAGGCCTGCCAGCAGAGCGTCGGACTCATCGGACCAAATCTCCGAAAAGGGTCTTTCCTGTACGTTGCCCAGATGGTGGTTCCACCAAAAAATATCGGGATGCACACCGCCACGATTGTCGATGTTGGCAATCCCCACCCCCGAAGCGTTGCCTCCCCAGCGAATGAGGGCTGCTTCGGCCTTATCAGCAAGCGCCGGTTTTTTTTCCCGCAGCCACTGGAGGAAAAATACCCCATCGGCATCGTTGTTGCCGGTGACAAACTCCCGGTCACGGCCATTTTCGATGTCATCCAAGGTGGTTTCGAACAGGTGGGTCATGGCGCGGCGGGTCATCTGATGGGCCGCATCCTCCAAGCGATTGGCTCTGCCCCGACCCGCATAGTTCCAGTGGGAGAGATAGATCCGGTTTAAGGATTCAGCCGTCATCAAGTCGAGAATTTTTCCCAGATCTTCGCCGTTATCCCGGGTGAGGGTAAAACGCAATCCCACCCGTACCCCCACCTTTCGGCAGTTGCGGATGCCGGTCAACGCCTCCTGAAAGGCACCTGTTCGTCCCCGAATATGGTCGTGGTGGGCTTCCAGACCATCAAGGCTCACCCCCACATAATTAAAGCCCGCATCGGCAATGCGATCTGCGGTGGCGGGATCCATCACCGTGCCGTTGCTGGAGAGCCCCAGATAAAAGCCCAGCTCCTTGGCTTTTTTGGCGATATCGAATAGATCCGGGCGCAGCAGAGGCTCCCCCCCGGAGAGAATTACCGCCGGCACCCCAAAGCGCTTCATATCCTCCAAAACCCCAAAGCACTCTTCGGTGGAAAGCTCCCCCTCAAAATCCCGATCCGAGGAGGCGGAATAGCAGTGGCGGCAGTCGAGATTGCAGCGGCGGATGAGGTTCCACACCACCACCGGCCCCCCGCGCGGTGGTGGGCGACCCAGAGGTGCCCGGGGATTTATCAGCCGGTTGAGCAGTTGTGTCAAACGAAACATGTTTTCACCTGAACCAACGGTTAAGGCCTTGCATCAGACAAAGCAGCTTTTTACCCAAACCGCAGGCCGGTTTTTTTGAGAATGCGGCTGCTGTAGAGAATTTGGTGGCCCCTGTCATGGGCACCCAGCAGGGTGGAAATCTCTTCAACACGGGCGGTCACCACCTCCCGCTCCTGACCATGAACCATGACGAAAAGATTATAGGGCCACTCGGGCAGCCTCTGGGGGCGACGATAGCAGTGGCTGACAAAACCGAGGGCGCCGATCTGCTTGCCAAGCGCATCGATACGCTCCTCCGGCAAAATCCAAACCGACATGCCGTTGGCTTTCAGCCCCAGGCGATAGTGGTTGGGCACCACACCGATGCGCCGGATCCAGGTTTTTTCCAGCATCCCCTTAAGGCGCTCAATCAGGGCTTCCACCTCCATACCGATTGTTCGAGCTATCTGATGGTAAGGATCGACCACCAGGGGCAGCCCCCCTTGAGTGGCACGAATAATCTTTAGATCGATCTCATCAGGGAGTCCGGGATTTTTGGCTGGGGGGCGCTCCGGCAGGGGCACGGTATCGATGCCTCCCTGCTCATCCAATCCCACCTGAAACCCCAGCCGATATTCTGTCAGCTTTGGCAGGTTGAAAACAGCCAGTCCCGTGCGATTTTCTATTTCAGCCAGGGTATTGGTAAGCTCTATCGGGGTTTCAGTCGCCACCACAAACCACATGTTCAGAGTGTGATCCCGGGCATAGTTGTGGGCCACCTGGGGGAAGGCATTGACCACTTCTGCGACCTGCTCAAAATCCCGGTCAGCAGGCACCGCGAGAGCTGCCAGAGTCAGGCCACCTCCCATGCGTTCGGCATTGTAGAGAGGACCAAAACGGGAGAGCAGCCCCTCTTCGAGGAGTTTTTGAATGGTTTGAATCAGACTCTCTTCCGTCAGATCCAAGTTGGCCCCGGCCTGGGCAAAGGGGGTCAGCGTGAGGGGAAAGCCGGTTTGCAGGCCATTGATGATCCGGCGGGAGAGAGGATCCAATCCGGGTTACTCCTGGGCCAGTGCCGGGGTGGATGCGGCGGATGTTGTGGCAGAGGTTTGATCGGCACTTTTAAAATAGTGCGCCCCGCACTGCTTGAAGCGGCGTTTGCTGAAGAGAATTTTACGGGAGATCGGTTCCAGTTGGCAGCTGGTGACCAGGTGTTGGAGATTATCCAGCACTTCGTTGCGTTCCCGGCCATGGATCATGCAGTAGAGGTTATAGGGCCATTGGGGTGGGCGTCGCAGTCGTTTATAGCAGAGGCTGACAAACTCAAACCCGCTGAGCTGTTGGCCAACTTCATCAACCTGGGCCTCGGGAATATCCCACACCACCATGCCGTTGGCGTGATAACCAAGCTCCCGATGCCTGACGATGATCCCCATGCGCCGGATAAGCCCGCGCTCCTTAAGGTCCGCCAAAAGCGCAATCACTTCCCCCTCGGCGAGCCCAATCTGTTGACCGATTTCCAAAAAGGGTCGTGAAGAGAGGGGGAAACCGCCTTGAATGGCTGCTACCAGGCGTTTTTCAAGATCGGTGATCGGGGGAGGGGACAAGGGAGGATCCTTATTTCCAGTTCAGGGGAAATCCCAGGTCGATATGATAGTCAGCGAGCATGGGCAGGGAAAGCACCGGATAGCCGCTTTGCTTTTCAATCTCCATGAGCACTTGATCGAGTTTTTCCTGGTTGGATGCGGTGGCCACGAACCAGAGATTGACCTCGTTGTCCCGTTCGTAGTTGTGATTGATCTCGCTGAAGCCATTGACCAGTGCGGCCACCCGATCCAGTTCTTCAGGTGGCACCGCCATGGCGGCCAGGGTGGAGGCACCCACCCGATGGGGATGAAAAACCACCCCCACCCGGCTGATAATACCCACATCCCGAAGCCCTTCCAACCGTTTAAGAAGCGTTTCTTCGGAAATCCCCAGGGTTTGGGCCATGTCGGCGTAAGGGCGTTCGGTCAGGGGAAAACGGTGCTGGAATTCGTTGAGAAGCCGTTTATCCAGATCAGAAAGCCCTTCAGTCTCCAGGGCTGGGTTCATCTCTTCGCCGAGTGGTCGATGCAACGGCTTCTAGCCTCCACCATGGGGGCCGGTTGGCGACCGGCTGAACATCCGGGAAAAATTTTCCCGGGATGGTATTGTAAAAAAGCCTTGAGTCAGCTGAATCAGAGATTCAAAGGGAACCAAACCGATCACGGCTGGCTGTCCCAAACCGTCTGGTAGAGTACGTTACCAGACGGGCCAGCTCAAACCCTATCCCGCAGGTCTCGGCAAAAAAACAGTTACAGGCCGGTACGGTGTGCCCTGGAGGAGAAGAAAATGCCACTCGGTTTTTCCGCCGGAAGTGTCGCAATCCGCTCCATTCTATCGGTATGGTAAACCTCAACCCGGTCCAGATCCCGCACCGAAACCCAAACATGCTCCCCCCGGGGAGTAAACTCCATATGCATGATTCCCTTACCCGGTTTGAGGGTTTTGACCACCTTGAGAGAGGTGGTGTCGATCACCTGGATGGCGTCATTTTTGGGATAGGCAAAGTTGACCCACACCTGGCGGCCATCGGGACGCGCCATGGCAAAGACCGGCTGTCCTTGCAGGGGAATGCGGGCCACCTCTTCCCAGGTGCCGGTGCGAACCACCAACACTTCGTGGCGACCGATGGCAGGCAGGAAGGCTAAATCCCCAGCCATGGCCCACCCTTCCAGATGGGGCATCTTATAGACCGGCAGCTTTTTTTCTCCCTTGCCATAGCCGTCCAAAATCCGCTGCACACCCTTTTCAGGCTGCCAGAGATCCAGGAGTACCAAACCATCTTCACCAAACAGCCCGGCGATATAGTGCCTGCCATCCCCGGAGACCAGGGCATCATAGGGTTTGGAGCCCACATCGAGAAATTTTTGGATTTGGGGCTCTTGGGGGTTTTTCAGATCAGCGATCCAGATTTCACCCGCATCAAAAAGGCTGAAGACGAAACGCTGCCCGGGGATGTCCACCAACCCCACCACCTTGGAACGCTCCCCATCTGCACCAATTGCGGGAATGTCGGCGACCAGTTCCAGGGTGACGGCATCAAAAACCCGCACGCCTCCCGGGGTATAGTTGGAAACAGCCACCAGAGAGCCATCCTGGGAGATCGCCCCACCGATGGCATTCCCCCCCTGAACCACGCGTTTGACCACTTCTCCGGTCAGCACATCCAGCTTGCTGAGCCCCCCATCCCGGCCAAAGATATAGGCAAAGCGTTCATCCCGGGAATAGACCGCCGAGGCGTGGGAAAGGTCTCCCAGCCCGGCCACCTGGAAGAGGGACGATTTATCGCTGGTTTCTACAATTTGAATGCCCCCGGTGGCTCGTTCGATGACGATCCCCAGATCTCCCGTACCCCGCAGAGGGGTGCAGGCTGGCAGAAAAAACAGAGCCAGCAGTACCACTATCACAGGGGGAGGGAAGAGCCGGAAAGGGGGGAGGCTTAGGGAATGAGAATGAATAATCATGGGGTTTTTCCACTCTTGATGCGTTTGACGAGCCAACGGATTTCCTCCCGGGTCAGGAGTTCCCCCCAGGGGGGCATAGCCATGTCGGGCATGCCGTGAAAAATGATCTCTTCCAAAAATTCTGCCGGTTTTTCGGTGAGATCGCCAGGGGTGAGGGGTGGCCCCAACCCCCCCTTCAGGGTCAAACCGTGGCAGGAGCCGCAGTCATGAAGGAGTAGATGTTCCAATTTTTCCTGGCGATCAGCCGATAGATCGGCCTGAGCTTGGGTGGAAAACAGCAGAAAAAACAGGATAAGCCCCCGAAATGCCCCCCTTGGGTTTGGCATGGGAATCGAGCCTTTGCACATTGGTTGGTTGAATCTCATAAATGACAACCCTCTCCTCCATACCCGGGGCAGATCCGGTTTGGCTGCCGGAAATGTTCTGTTTGGGGCGGTCCCGGGTCAGTAGATGTCGTGTATGGTGTTGTGGACGTTGAATTTGGCAGTCGGGGTGATCAGACGCTTGTTTTTGATGACCTCTTTCAAGGTGCGGTTTTTGTCATCGACAACGACGATGGCTGATTCCTGGCTTTTGCCGTTCCAGACCGAAAACCACACCTCATCCCCCGTGGCGTTATATTCCGGTTGCACCACCCGTTTGATCCCAGCCCCCAGATCGGCCCATTGGGCGATGGGCAGGGTTTGATATTTTTCGTTCAGATCATCCAGGTTGAAGACCGCCACCGACTGGGAAAGATCGTTGTCGGGGTTGAGGGGGGTATCGACCCAGAGATTTCGGGAGGAGGGGTGGGTTTTGATAAAGAGGGAGCCTCCCCCCTGGCCCTCCAGGGTACGGACCACCTGCCAGGCTTGTTTGGGGTGGTTGACCGGATCAGTGCCGATCAGGGCGATGGTTTCATCCCCCAGATGGCTGGTAGCCCAGACGGGACCGTGTTGGGTATCGACAAAGTTGGCGCCACGGCCCGGGTGGGGAATGGTCCCCACATCGATCAGTGCCACCCGCTTACGGTTTTTGGCATCGATCACCGCGATTTTATTGGCGATGTTGGCGGCGCCCAGGAAATAGCGATGGCTGCTATCCCAGCCCCCGTCGTGGAGGGAGGAAATGGTGCCGATACTGGTAACGCTGAGATTTTCCAGATCTGAATAGTTCACCATCAGTACCTGCCCGGTCTCCTTGACGTTGACGACAAAGTCGGGGTGCTGATGGGAGGCGGCGATGGCAGCCACTCGGGGCTCGGGGTGGTACTCCTGACCTTCGACAGTATACCCCCGGGTAGAGACCACTTTCAGTGGCTCCAGGCTCTCCCCATCCATGAGGACATATTGGGGCGGCCAGTAGGCCCCACCGATAACCAGTTGATCTTCATAGCCTTTAAACTTGGAGCTTTCCACCGACCGGGCTTCCATACCGATTTTGATCTCTGCCACGGTGTCGGGATGCTCCAGCCAGAGATCAATCAGATGAATCCGGGCATCCCGGGCGATGACATAGAGATAGCGGCCTGAGGCGGAAAAACGGGAAATGTGAACGGAAAAGCCGGTATCAACGATGCTGATGATTTTTTTGGAGTCGCCGTCGATGATGGCCACTTGTCCGGCATCCCGCATGGTGACGACAAAAAGATTGCCAAGGTTGAGGTCATTCATCTTTTTGGTGGGGCGTTCGCTGACTGGAACGAGTTCTTTCCAGGAGGCGCGAATTTCGGGCAGACCAAACTCAGGTGGTGGCGGAGGGTCGTGCTGGAGATAGCGGGCGAGGAGGTCGATATCTTCCTTGCTCAGGGTATCCCGCCAGCCGGGCATGCCTGCCGGAGAGCCGTAGGTGATAAAATTGACCAGATATTTGTTGCCGTGCTCCAGAGCGACTTGCGGGGTGAGAGGTTTGCCGGTGGTCCCTTTGCGCAATACGCCATGGCAGCCGGCGCAACGTTGAAAATAGATCTTTTTGGCCTGTCTAAAGCCATCAGGGCTCAGAGGTGGGGGGGCAGCCTGGGCGATTCCGCTGGTCAACAGAGCCAGAAGAGCGGTCACCCCCATGAAAAAAAACCTGAAATTCATATCGTTGTCCATCTTTCCTCGGTGTCCTTGGCTTCCAAACAGGGGTGTCAAAAAAAGCAATCCGTCAACTGAATGGAAAGAGAGCGAATGAACTGGGAGTCAAAGCCAAAGTGGATGATTTTTTAAGGTGGACGTTTGAATATTTCAAGATTTCAAGAAACAGATTGTTTCCAGGGTTCGGTTGATTCTACAGGTAACTGTCATTTATTGTCAGAAAAAAATATAAAAAAACATCTCGATTCAGTAGGGCTGGTGGCAGCAATCCGATTCACACAGCTTATGCCTGGTACGCCCCATTCAACACATCGTGAGAGGAGGCTGGATCGTCAGAGAGAGTGGTCACAGCCTCCCCATTCCCATATCTGACATCCTTACCTGCTTACCCCTCTTATGACAAGGGATTCAATGTGTTTGCGTCGCTTTATAACCCGAAGGCCTCTTGGCTGATTCGGCAGAAAGAAGGGAGTAAAATGCATGCATGAGATGTTGAAACAATAATCATTTTTGCGCGACTTCAGTGTGTATTGTGAGAAGGTTGGTCGAAATGAATGTGTGATATTTGCAGCGTGAAAATAAAACAAAAAATGTAGTTTGTTTTGCAAAGCAACACTCATCCAGCTCAGGAAAACGGGGTCGGGTGTGTGTTTGAGTTTATAAATGCAGGTGTGTTGTTCTATAAAAAAAATTAATCTCCATTTCCAAAAATCACTCTTGACAATCATAAGGTGGGCTTATAAGGTCCGAAGCCGGGTATATAGGCCGAAATACAGCCATCGACACCAACCGAAATACAGCCATCGACACCAATAAGTAGACGGTTGTTTGGGGGCGATGGTTCAAAAGAAAGCAAAATTTTTTTTGACTTGGTTTCTTGATCGGGATCAATGCCTGCTATCGGATTCCCGGGTTAGAGATAGTACATTGATCTAACGCGTCTGCCCGGGTTCGGCCATCTTGAGTCATTGCCGGTTTGGGACGGCGTGATGCAGTTGGGCTGACGGGCCTGACAGGGTTGATGTGATTCCTGTTTGATTTAAGATAATCAAAACCGAACGAGTCGAGCTGTCGAACGAGGCTAAGCAACCAAACGATTCGAGCAGATAGTCAACGGTATGGACAGTCCCCGGGGATTCGGTGTTTTCGGGGTGTTTCCAAGTCCATTCCTCCACTACCAATGATACGGATTTTATCTTTCCCCGAGTGATGATCAAGCTCTGTTCCGACCACCCTCCGGTGGTCACCAAGCAGCGCTTAGGTTCAACGGGTTTGGGTGAATCCAGTCAGCCGGGAGACGATCCCTGAAATGAAAAAAGGCCACAATCATGGGTGAGACGACGCGTCGTTCTTACGGTCTCCAGACCCCCGGAACCAAGGGTGTAGCTGGAACCAAAAGATACGCCATGGTGATCGACCTGAGGAAATGCATCGGATGCATGTCCTGTTCGGTCGCCTGCAAAGCGGAATATGGAGTTCCACTGGGCATGTGGCGGACCTGGGTGAAGGTGGCCGACAAGGGCCGCTATCCCAACACCCGACGGGTCTTCATGCCTCGTCTGTGTAATCACTGCGACTATCCGGTCTGTGTGCGCAACTGCCCCACCCAGGCCACCTTCAAGCACGAAGACGGCTTTGTGCTGCAGCGCTACAACCGCTGCATCGGCTGTCGTACCTGCATGGTCGCCTGCCCCTACAACGCCCGGCACATGTTGCCCTTCAAACGGACCGACATGAACCTGCCCAAGATGGTGGTGGACAAGTGTACCTTCTGCATCCACCGGGTGAAAAAAGGGACCGTCACCGCCTGTGTTCAGGCTTGTGTAGGCGGGGCGCGCATCTTTGGCGATATGAATGATCCCAACAGCGAGGTGGCCAGGCTGATTTCCCGGGAACGGGTGTCGGTACTCAAGCCAGAGCTGGGAACTTCTCCTTCGGTCTATTACATTGCCGGTGACTGGGAGATCATGGACGAGGTGCATGGCTACCTCAACCGGACCGCCCAGCTCAAAGAGGAGTTCAATACCTACAAGCGAAACCACGAGGGTGACACCTTTGCCGATCTGGTCGAGGGGGGCGATCCAACTATGGTCCAGATCGGCCATCACTCTGTCGGTTTCCTGAAATCCATTCCGCACAAGGCGAAAGATGTCTGGGACGCCTTCAAGCTGTTCCTCTTCGGGTAAGGGAGCCGTCCGTAATGCAAGAGAGCGTGGTTACTTTTAACGTCTTCCATCACGTGGCCTGGGGGACGACCATTTCCGTCTATTTCTGGCTCGTTGGAGCCAGTGCGGGATCATTCGTCATATCGAGCTTCGGCTGGGTTTTTGGCATCAAGCGCTACAAGCCCTTGGCCATGACCGCTTCGGCTACCGCGATCATCATGTTGCTCATGGTGCCCATTCTGCTGACCTGGGATCTGGGTAAGCCTTTGCGCTTTATCTACCTGCTGATACCAGGATATTGGCATGCCACCGGTCCCATGTCCTGGGGTACAGTGCTGATCTGTGTCTATCCCATGTCGATGCTGGTCTACAGTTATTTCGTCATCAAAAATGACGAATTCTGGGCGCGGGCTTTGGGAATCGTCGCAATCATTCTGGCCCTCTCCACCCACTGGTATACCGGTGTGGTGATGGAGCTGAACCCCGGGCGCTTTCTGAACCATACCGCCTTGGCACCACTGCTCTTTTTGACGGGTGCCTTTATCTCCGGTATCGGGCTTTTGATCCTGATCCTCTGGGTTCAAAACATGTTGGTCGCAGCCCACAAGCGGATCGACTGGTCTTTGATCGAGGAGATGGCCCAATACATGATGTACGGCCTGGTCTTCGACATGTTCCTGCTCTTTTTGGAGTTCATGCAATCCACCTACGGCAACATCAACCTGGTGATCGGTCATGAAGAAGTGCTGATGGGCATGTTCAAGTTTCCCTATTTCTGGTTGGAAATCGTCATCGGCCTGATGATTCCCATCGTCATCCTCGCATCCCCGCTGAAGAAAGTTAAGCCCGCTGTGCTGACTGCTGCCCTGTTGGTTTGCGTCGGCGTCTACGGCATGCGTGTCTGGTGGGTTATGGGTGGCCAGTATCTGCAGTCTTACTATTGAGGAAACAAGAACAATGGCAGGAATACACAGACGTAACTTCCTGAAAATGGGCGCCGCGGTTACCACGGCGGTTGCGGCCAACCCCTCCCTCGTGCAGGCCATGGAATTGCAGCTCGGGGGCAGCGACTATCACCAGATCAGGACCTTCCACCCCAGGCTGCGCAAGCCCCTGCTCTGCACCATGTGCCCCTTCTTCGATGGCGGTTACAGCTATTCGGAAGCCGGGCAGGTGATGAAGACCGAGGGCAACCCGGACCACTATGCCACGCGCGGCAAGTTTTGCACCAAGGGACTCTCTTCCCTCTTCAGCGTGACCGATCCCGACCGGATTTTGGCCCCGATGAAACGGGTGGGGCCCAGAGGTTCGGGCCAGTGGAAAGAGATCACCTGGGAGGAAGCGATTGCTCAGGTCTCGGAAAAAATCAGCGCCAACCTCGACAATCCCGACAGCATCCATCTCAACGAAGGGGGCTTTAAGGACGGCGCTACCCTGCGTTTCATGGATACCATCGGTTCCAAGTCGGTGGTTCGCAGCCGCATCCCCTCCATCGGATGCGCCGCCAAGCAGACCGCCCTGAAAGAGGTCATGGGCGTCAACTATGCTATCCCTGATTTGGAACACGCCAAATATGTGCTCAATTTTGGCGCCAACATCATGGAAACGGCGTTCCCGCTGGCACAGCGGTTGACCGATGGTATCGTCAACAACCGGCTGAAGCTGGTCACCTTCGACGTCCGTATGTCCAATACGGCCGGTCGTAGCGACGAATGGGTTCCGGTCTTTCCAGGCAGCGATGGCATCATTGCGCTGGCCATGGCCAACCTGATCCTTCAGAAAGGCCTGGCAGATACCGAATTTATCGATAACTGGACCAACCAATCCAGCGAATCCCTGACTGAACTCCTGGCTCCCTACACCATGGAAAAGGCGGCTCAGGCCAGTGGCGTAGCCGCCAAGACCCTGGAGAGCATCACCCTTGAGTTTGCCAAATGGAAGCCCGGAGCGATCTTCAGCCTGAACGGTGCCACTTGGCACGAGAACGGCTTGGAGACCGAATCGGCCATTCTCCTGCTGGCCGCCATCTCCGGCAACGTCGAGGTGGAAGGCGGGCTCTGCCTACCCCGTCAATTCGACATGGCTAACGTCACGCCAGCCCCCGACCCTGCTGGCAGCGAAGCGGATCGGATGCGCTATAACTATACCTTCCCCTTCGAGGTGAAGGAGGGGAAACAGAAGGTGTCGGTGCTGTTCAACCACATGAGCAACCCGGCCTACTCCTCCCCGGCGGCGAGCATCTGGCGGGAGGTGCTGAAGGACGAAGCGCTGGTTCCCTTCGTTGTCGACTTCAGCCCCTTCATGAGTGAGACTGCTGAGCTTGCGGATCTGATTCTACCCGATGTGGTCAACGTCGAGCGCCATGACGCGGCAAGCAGCCCGACCTCTCTCAAGCAGTGGGCCTCCATGACCGTCCCCGCCTTCAAGGCCAGAGGTCAGGCCCAGGATGTTCGGGAAACCCTCAAGGCAATCGTCAAATCGATCGATGCCGACGGCTCCCGTGAGATGGCCCAGTACTGGGCCTTCAAGAATGCCAAGGATTGGGTCAAGAAGGAGATCTACAAGACCGACGGTTTGGGTAAGAAGGCTTATAAGAAGATGCGCAAATCCGGGGTCTGGCCCATACTCGGCAAGCTTGATCCCGCTAATCGGCAGATCACCAAGGGCGGCAAGGCGGTCAAAGGGGAGTATGGTTTGCACAAGGCTTCCGGTTTTCCCACACCTTCCGGAAAAATGGAGTTGCGCAATCCCTCCTGGTCTCCCAACCCCAAGCATAAGGATCTGGGGGAAGGGCAGTTCGTGCTGACCACCTACAAAGTGGCCTACCACACCCTCTCCATGACCAGCAACCTCAAGCTGCTGTCGGAGCTGTGGCACTCCAACCCGCTCTGGATCAACAAGCAGACTGCCAAGGCGCTGGGTATCGGAGATGGTGAACTGGTGCGGGTGACCAGCGATGTGGGTTATCTGGTAACCCGAGCCTGGGCGACCCAAGGGATTCACCCCAAGGTGGTGGGCATCTCCACCTCCGTGGGGCGCACCGCCTACGGTCGGGTAGCCAAGGCCGACTCGACGGCCCATGAGCCTTTTGCCGATCCCGGGCAGCAGGATCTCGATATTGATGACAACCTCTGGTGGCGGGATGGTGGCGTCAATCCCAACGATATCATCCCTCTGGCCATAGATCCGGAAAGCGGGGTACAGGCCTGGAACGATACCGTGGTGGCGGTTGCCCCTGCAAAGCCGGGAGATCAATACGGTGAAATCAAGGTGGACAATGAAAAGCACGTGGCCATCTATAAAAAGCGGTTGGGATAGGTCTGGTTCCCAGGCAGATTCAATGACGACCAGGCAGATTCAATGACGGAGATAGAAGATTGATAGCCAATAAATTGAAAACACAACTTCGCTCCCCGCTCGTTCTGACCGCTATCGCGGCGTTTAGTATCGTCTTGATTGCAGTCCTCAGCTGGAGCTCTGATCGGTTCACGAGAATCAACGTATGTCTCACTTGTCATGAAATTTTCGTGGACTATGACGCTTACAAACCAATTGGCGATGTGAGCACGGATATGGAGGATTACAACCCCTCCGAACCCTATGATCCCGGCCTCTTCAACGTCACCGTCGGTTGTGCCGAGTGTCACGCCTATCCTTATGAAGAGTACAAGGCTTCGCCCCATGGTGAGAATGAACGGGGAGTTGAGCCAGGCTGTATGGGGTGTCACAACGCCCACAGCGTACGGGAAATCCTCATGTGGAAGTTTTTCTATGTGAACCAGGGTGGACTGGGAGAGACTCCCTTCCACGCCATATCCAGTACCCTGAGGGATATCCCGGCTTGGGAAGACTTGCGCATCGAATTGGCCAAACGGGTACGCGAGGAGATGGTCGCCGAGGATTCGGTCAAGTGTAAAAACTGCCACAAGCCCAAGAGCAAATGGTTCAACAAGATCGAGCGTCACCAGGAAAACATCAAAACCCTCAAAAAGACCTGTGTGGAGTGTCACTACAACATCGTTCACAAGAGTGTGAAGTGGCATGAGGACGATACCCGAGGGATGAAAAAATAAGGGACGCGAACCTCTCTCCCTGAATGCGGAATCCTTGGGATTCTGCTGAAAAATAAAAAATGGTGTGGGTCAAAGTTGATCCACACCATTTTTTTTGGCCCAAGCATGGAAACCACTGTTTTCTTGTCCATGTATGGAAACCGTTTTCGAATTCATGTGACCTACCTGGAGAAGGTGGGAACCGGTGATGGGGAGGGGGGGAACTACCGGGTGTGATTGGGGTCCAAGTTTTCGAGGTTTACAGAATGGGTCCAGGGTGTTGGCAGATCTTTCCATAAGCACCTTTGTCACGTTTCAAAAAACCGTTTTGCAGTTACTTTTTGGTTTATTTGGGTGCGGGTCACCACCTAACCTATACGGGGGGATCCAAACCATGCGATGGGAGGCGATGATTATGAAATCGGTCACTCTGAAGCTTGTTTTACTGGGTCTGTTTTGGATAGGGGTCACCACCGCCACGAGTGCCTTGGCGGATGGTCATGAAGGGCATCGGATTCCGGATGCGCCAGCGGAGTGGCTGGCCAAAACAAATCCCTACAAGGTCGATGAGGTGGATGCCAAATTTATCAAAAAGACCGGGCGGCTATTCAAGCGCAAGTGCGCCAAGTGTCATGGCATCAAAGGGGATGGTCAGGGGTATAAGGCGGAATTTTTCACGATCAAGCCGGCTGCTTTTGCCAATCCGGGCTATATGGCCGGGCGTCAAGATGGGCAACTTGCCTGGATCATTACCAAAGGTAGCCCTGATACTGAGATGAAACCCTTTGGCCCCGAATCGGATGTGGGTTTGAAAGAGGATGAAATCTGGCGGCTGATCACTTTCCTGCGCAAGAGCTTTACCAACTGAAACCGGTTCAGATGAAGGCCTGTATTTGAAAAGGGGCGGGGGGATGCTGGTTGATCCTCCCGCCTTTTTTGATTTCCCTGCCAACCTGCTGGGAAAGGGTCTCGCACATTTTTCTGTTTTTTTCATCCTTGAACCACCGTCTGCACTCTCCGTCTATCACCTCTCAGATCCTCTTTGCATGGTCCTAAAATACCAAGCCTCCGCACTTTTCCCGAAACGCAACGGTTGGACCGATGCCTGATTCCACCTTATAGTCTTTGAAGTTCTTTTTGTTCAATTTCAACAGGTGGATAGGCTATGGAACCCTCACGGAAAATAATTTACGTAACGGGGGCGACCGCCTCCTATTTTCCCATGGTGTGTGGCTTGCTGGCTTCGCTCAGGGCTTTTGATCCGGGGATTAAACTCCATGTTTGCGACCTGGGGCTCACCCGGGAACAAGCTGCTTTTTTGAATCGATTGGGGCTTCTGCTGCCCAAACCGGATCATTTGGAGAGCGGAAGGCATGCGTATTATTACAAAGGGAGCTTGGCCCACTATGTGGCGCACCTGAATTTTGATGCGTTGGTTTGGATCGATTCAGACTGTGTGGTGGCCAAACCCCTCTCTGGAGAGGTGGTCAAAATTCTTCAGGGGGTGGGGGTGGATGAGCCCTTCCTGGCGACCACTTCTGACATCAATGGGCTCTCCATCGGGGGCTTTATCAAACAGAACGCCGGGATCACCGCTCCCTTTCAGGAGGGTATCAAAAAGGGCGGCATCAATCCCAACTATCCTTACCTCAATTCCGGGGTGTTTATTCTCCACGCCCCCAAAGCGTTGCAGGCGTGGGCGGAGTTGGTTGGAGAGATTCCTGAGCATCTGCTTTTCGAACAAAACGCTTACAATTTAGCGGTTTACCAGCATGTGAAAAGAATCGGTCAGCTGGATTGGACCACCTGGAGCGTCTGTGGTTCACTCTTGAACCAGCTTACCCTGCAAAAGGGTGCTGATGATCTTCCCTTCCATATCTATTTGGGAGATCAGCGGGTTTTTGTCGTCCATATTGCTTCTACCCGGGAGCAGGCAGCACTCGATTTTGACCCCATTGCCCTGCCGGTGGCTGACCGCTATGTGGTGGGGCTCTATCGCTATCTTCGCAATGAGACCATTCAAAAAACCTACCTGGAACAGCTCTATCGCTACCTCGCCATCGACCCCGAAAACAGACGACACTTGCTGGAAACCGGGGCTGCACTGGATAAGAACCCCATGGATCCAAACCTTTCTGATCAGGAGCGAAAGAGGCTTGAGGAGGAGTTGGCCATCTATTTTAAATATGGCTGAAGCATCAGCAATTGAGGTGGGTCAGGCGGGTGATGGCCAAGTGGCTGATGATGGGGTGGGGCGGGGGAGAGAGAAAAATAGCGAGTCAGGCTGATGGTTTGACAGGATGGTCGGGGGGGATTGGCCCCATGCCGATGGCAGCACGGCACGGGGCCAATGGATCTCTTGGATCTAAAATTTTTCGAACTCGTCGTCTCCTCTGGAGCTGCCAGCCATATCGAGGCTGAAGCCATCGGAGTTACCACCACCCTGGGCCTTGGGGGCTGGTAGGGCGCGAGGTGCCCCCCCCGAGGGAGCTGAAACGCTCTTCTTTCTGGGAGCGGCAGCCCGACTTCCACCATTCTTGGTGGTGAAGAAGCCCATGGCTTGGGAAAGGTTGTCTGCCTGGGAGCTTAGAACCTCGGCAGTGTTGGACATTTTGTGGGCGGCACCGGCGTTGCGTTGGATCATGCTGTCCAGCTGCTGTACTGCTGAGTTGATCTGACCCACTCCTTCGTTTTGCTCCCGACTGGAAGAGGCGATCTCTTGAACCAGCTCTGAGGTGCGTTCGATATCCGGGACCAATTTTTCCAACATGGATCCGGCCTCTTCCGCTACCTGCACGCTGGAAGCAGAGAGACTGCTGATCTCTCCTGCCGCAGTTTGGCTGCGTTCCGCCAGTTTACGCACTTCTGCAGCCACCACCGCAAATCCCTTGCCGTGCTCACCAGCTCTGGCCGCCTCAATGGCCGCATTCAGGGCCAGGAGATTGGTTTGTCGGGCGATCTCTTCGATGATGGAAATTTTGTCAGCGATCTCCTTCATGGCATTCACCGCCTGACCCACCGCTTTACCCCCTTCTACCGCATCGTTGGCCGCCTTCTGGGCAATGGTTTCGGTGGTGGCGGCATTGTCGGTATTTTGCTGGATATTACCAGCCATCTCTTCCATGGCTGAGGAGGTCTCTTCGATGGAGGCGGCTTGATCGGAAGCGGCCTGGGAGAGCTGTCCGGAAACTTCAGAAAGTTGGCCGGAGCTTTCGTTGACGTGCCCTGTGGCATTCCCCACCTGGCCGACGATTTTTTGCAGGTTTTCCGCCATACGCATGATGGCGGCATACAGCCCGGTACAGATGGCGGAGTCACAATCGTCCCGAAGATCGCCATTGGCGATGCGGTCGGCGATCAATTGAATTTCAGCCGGCTCACCACCCACCTGTTTGAGAATGGACTTGGAGAAAAATTGGGCGACAACGATACCGATCACCACCACGATCAAAAAGAGAATGAGGGAGGTGTGGGTCTGCTTGGATATGGCGCTGTAGATCTCATCCCGGCTCATCTCGATGCCAATGACCCAAGGGTATTGTTTGTCGTGTAGGTAGAGGCCGAGATATTCCTCACCCGACTCTTTGGTGAATTCGGTGAAGGCCACACCTTGGGCGATGGCGGGCTGCAATCCGGATCGCTTCAAGGGGGGGGCTTTTTCTTCGGAGTTGTGGACGATGCGGGTACCGTCCAGGGTCATGATGAAGACGTTTTCGGGATGCTCCTCCTGAAAGTTTTCCTTCAGGATCTGGTTTTGGTAGGCGATCATCACTTCAGCTACGACCATACCCAGAGTAGCCCCTTTGGCATCCTTGACCGGCTGCATGGCGAGCTGATGGAAGTGGGTCGCTTCGGAAAAGCCGAAAAAGTCGGTGATGGTGAACTCCTGCAGCCCCTTGCGGAAGAAGGCGCTGTGGGAGATATCGTGGCCGTAGTGAGAGCCTTTGGAGTTGCCGTGGGGGGGGCTCAAAATCACCTTACCGGTCGTGTCGGTGATGAAGATGTGATGGAGATTACCCCACACGGTTTCCTGGTAGCTGTGCAAGAGATCGAAGGAATCCTTGTAGGCGTGTCCCTTTTCAGCCTCTTTGCCCAGGCTCTTGTATTCCCGAAGCATGTTGTGCAGCTCGGGAGATTTGGAGAAGGAGGCGAGCACCCCTTGGGTGTTGTCGAGATAGTCTTGCAGGGTTTTTTGCTTGATCTTGGCCAGGGTGTTGAGCTGGCTTTTGATATCTTCTTCCATCCGATCGGAGCTGGAGAGGATATTGTAGGCCCCGAAAACGACAAGAGGTAGAAAAGCCGCGCAGATGAAAAACAGGATAAATTTTTGTCGAATGGTCATGCATGTCCCCCCGCTTTGTGAATGTACATTTAGCCGGACATTCTCCACTATTTTTCAGGCAAAAGGCAAGGTTAGTTGTACGATAAATTGTAACAAATGGTTTGTGGCCGCTTGTGAAGAGTTGTGTTTTTTATGAAGGGTTTGTTTTGTATATTGCTGAAAAAGCTGACAAAAAAACGCACACACCTAGTGGTGTGTTTTTAGGATACAGCCGGTTCTTCAGGGGGGTGTTCCGTCTTTTTTGTGGATTGATTCCTGTTTACAAAGCGTAGAAATATTTTGTCTATTAATAAATATAATTTCTTGTTTGTTGTGTTGGTAAATCACTCTTTGCTTAGCCCACATCCTTTAAATGAATGACTCTGAATGATGGCCGTGATTGGTTTGAACAGGTGAGTTTTTTCTGGATTGTGTGAAGGTTTTGAGGGGGTAAGCTGATTTAAAAGGCGATAAACATCATCAGATGCTGAAATGTCTGGAACGTCTTCAAATTGGTGCTTTTCCCTCCCATGACCTTGAAAAAACGGGAGAAGACTCTCTCGATCGCCTTTTCCAGTTCAGCCTGGGAAATCTGTCGGGGGGAACCCAGGTAGCCAAACAGCAAAAATTTAAGCATCCCTACGAAGAGCACCAGATCCAAGAGAAAAACCATCAAGCTCGGCGCCTCTGCGGGTCCACGCCAGAAAATCTGGTTTTTGCAATAATTTTCAAAGACCCGATCCAGAACCTCCGGAAATTGATCCTGCCAAAACAGCCTGCGTTCCAGATAAACCCCCATGAGTGACTCCATGGCCACTTCATTGCTCGGGTCAACGCCATATCCTGTGAAAGCTTGCCCCAGCAATTCCCGCATAAAGGCGCTTTCCCCAGCTTGCTCTTCAGAAATGACCATACCCCGTAGCAAACTTCGAATGACCCGTAGGGTGAGCGGATGGGGCTGCTTGGAGAGGGGGCTGGCTGAGTGGATGGTCTGGCGGGTTTTTTCCTGTTGGATGTGAGTCATCTCCTTTTCCAGTCGAGACAAGGAAAATGAGGTGTCTGCATCCCGGTTGAAAAAGGCATCCACCCGATGGGCAAAATAGGCAAGAATAGCCAGCCTGGAGGGAAGAGGGTAGCTGGTCAGATTGAGGGCTTGGATGAAAAGATCCCGGATGGCTGGCTGGTGGTCCTGATAGGGGTTTTGATCGTTGGCAGGGGTTGGTGTATCTGGAATGTTTTGTATGCCACCTTCAGTCCACGCCATAGGCTGCTCCTGAAGGAGGCAGAGGCGGGCTATTTCAGGGCAGGCGAGGGAGGCGGTGATCTCATACCGCCCCCTGAAACGTGCGATGTTGCGGGGAAATTGACGGCAGACCGAAGGCAGAGCGTTCTCCCCATGGTCATTTTGTATGGTGCACAATCCTGCCCCATCCAGAAAGCCACACCCGCCATCAATCATTTTCAAACAGGCTTTTTCCCCATCGTGGCCTTCTTTTCTTTGATCCCCTGTGGCTGGATTTTGTGGCATCTCCACAAGCCTCTCAAAGCGCTTGCGCATCGCTTCCGAACCGCCAAGGCTCTGGCGCAAGCGGTTGAGATCATCGTTGAGCAGTTTGATGGGCCATCCCCGGCAACAGCTCAGTTCACACGCCCCACCAATGCACTGAAAATGGGAGAGATAGTTGAGGTGCCGGGATTCCATGAGAAATGGGCCAGGGTGTCGTCAAGCTGGGGAGCTGCTGGGTTTTTGAACAGCCTTCAAGCGGGGCCATTTGGGAGGGGAGGTTCTTTGTGCGGATTCCAAGCCTTGCATGATTTTCAGCCTCCTCCAGGCGTTTAGATCGGATCCGGTTAGGACTCTTTCTGTAGCGTTTGTCCTAACCGGATGGATAATTGAGGGACAATGATCGGATTATCTGCAGTGGATCACAATACCGCCACTTCCAACTGCAACGTTTCCCGCACCTCATCCAAGGCTTTGGCGTGGCTGACGATGCCGATGGAAGCGTTGTCGGCAATGAAATATTTTTCTCCAACCCGTTGCATGTCCGCCAGGGTAACCTGTAGCACCCGTTGCCTGAATAGATGGCGAAGCTCAGGAGTTTTGCCGTGATGGCGGTCGTGGAAGGCCCGCATCGCTTCACCTGCCGGGGAGCCGGGACGGTCGATGTTGGCAATGGCACTCAATATCGCCTCTTCCAGGGTGCGGGGTTCGTGTTTGGTTTCCATGAGCCATTCCAGGGAGCGGTCGAAATCGTTCAGGGTTTCCAGCAAGCGGGGATCCCGATAGGAAAAAAATCGAAACGCCCCGGCATCCGCATCCAGTCCAGCCCCCGCCCCATAAGCTCCCCCTTGCTCCCGGATGGCTCGGTGGAGATAGCCATTTTTCAGAAAATAGCCCAACACCAAAAGGGTCGATGCATCCGCATGGGTATAGGGCACTGCCGGATAGGCTTTGGCACAAAAGTGTACCTGGGTATCGGTCGCCCATCCCCGTCGTACCTTGGTGGCCACTGACGGGTGGTTGAAGGGGGTGGGATTAGCCTCTCCCTTTGGCCACCCCCCCCAAAGGGTGTCCAGGGTTTCGGCAAAGCGGTCGAATTGGTTTTTTTCGCCCACAATCACCACTTGGGGCTGGGCTTGATGGATGCGATCCCGCACGCCTTCCAGGGTTTGGGCCAGTCGTTCCAGCTCCGAGGGGGTCTCCAGGGCCTGGTCCAAGGTTTTGAGGCGTTTGATGGCGGTCATTCCTCCCCAGGATTCTGACAGGGCTCCGGTGGGACTCATGCCACTGGTGGCGGTGGTCATGGCCAGGGCGTGGCCGTTGTCGGTCACCTTCAATTCCGCCATGGCCCGGGTCTGGGCCACCAGCTCCCGCAGCCGGGGGAGTTCGTCGAAGCGGGCTTGTCCCAGGCTATTACCCAAAAGCCTGGAAAAGGGTTCATGGTTGCGTACCAGCGCTTTGCCGGAGACCACAAAGGCACTGCTGATATTTTGTACGTTATCCACCCCACCCCGGGTGGCGGCACGGGCGGCGATTCCTCCACACACCGCAGCCTGTTCGGCCTGGGTTTGCAGGTAATCCTGTTGGCCGTTGCCCACCTCGGTGAGAAAAGAGGTGAAAAGGGGCAGGATTTCGGTCTGCTCCTGGCTTAAATCCGGCAGGGGACTGATCAGCTGCTGATAGACCAGGCCATTGGTGGGGCAGTCGAACCAGGTGGTTTTAAAATGCTGTCCGGATTTTTCCTCCCCCGTGGGAATGGTCAGGTTGGGGGGGACATCGCTCAGGCGCACCCGGGGCAAAACTTCCGGGTTGTCGGGTTCTTCCTGGCGGGCTTTGAGTTTCAGGGCGTTGTCGATGACCTGCTGTTTTTCCGCCGGGCTCATGGCGCTCTTGAGGGCTGCGAGTCGGGCTTGCTCTCTGGCTCGGCGTTCGCCATCCAGTTGGGTGTCGGGTTTGAGCACCAGGCGTACCCGATGGGGGTTGTCGAGCAACCACTCCTGTACGAGCTTGGAGACGAAGCCGGGATCAGCGACATCCTGACGCAATTTTTCCAAAGCGGGATCCAGCGCCAGGGCTTGGACCGGGTCGCCGTGGTGCAGGGCCGGGGTCAAGGCGTTCAGCATCATCTTCAGGCCGTAAGGGTAGCCGT
Source organism: Magnetococcales bacterium (assembly GCA_015232395.1). NCBI lineage: Bacteria > Pseudomonadati > Pseudomonadota > Magnetococcia > Magnetococcales > Magnetococcales bacterium. The sequence continues at coordinate 56,229 of JADFZT010000014.1, forward strand.
TACCCCCCACTTCCCGGCGGGAGAGTTCCAGTTGGTGCAACACGGACTCCACCCGTGACGGATCGACCCCCTCCCGGGCAATCTTTTCGAGCACTCCCAACACCAGGCTTTCCACCTCATCGGCCCGCTCCACTTCTGATCCTTCCACCCCGCAGACGAAGACCATCTCCCGGGAGGAGTCGTCCAGCCCACAGGCCGGGGAGGGGGCGCTACCCAGTTCAGTGGTTTCCAAAGCGTGGAGGAGGGGGGAGGAGGAGTTGTCCAGCAACACCCCGGAGAGCAGATGGGCTCTGAGCAGGGTCTCCAGATCGATGGATTTATCCAACAGCCAGCCTACAATGATGTGGGTTCGAGCGGTGGTGGCACTGCCTGCATCCAGGGCATAGCTCTCCTCTACCCGGAGGGGTTGGGTGAGGCGTTTTTCATCGGTGACGGCAAACTCCACCGGCATCTTTTCGAAGCGGCTCAAGGCCAACTCCTCGAAGGAGGCCTGCTGTTCATGGGCGGGGATATCGCCGTAGGTCATGAAGATGGCATTGGAGGGGTGATAGTGCCGGGCGTGAAAGGCCTTGAGATCAGCCCAGGTGAGATCGGGAATTTTTTCCGGATCGCCGCCACTATTATGGTGGTAGGTGATAGTGGGGAACAGATGGCGGGCGAGTTTTTCCCAGAGGACGCGACTGGGGGAGCTCATGGCCCCTTTCATTTCGTTGAACACCACCCCCTTGAAGAGTAGCTCGGAATCCGGATCATCCATCTTGTCGAACTCCAGCCGCCACCCCTCCTGGGCAAAATCCATCTCCTCCAGGTTGGGGAAGAAAGCCGCATCGAGATAGACCTGCAGGAGATTTTGAAAATCCTTGCGAGACTGGCTGGCAAAGGGGTAGGCCGTCCAGTCGCTAGCGGTAAAGGCATTCATGAAGGTGGAGAGGGAGCGGCGGATCATCATGAAAAAGGGATCCCGTACCGGATAGCGGGTAGAGCCGCAGAGTGCGGTGTGCTCCAAAATATGGGCGATGCCGGTGGAGTCCTGGGGCAGGGTCAAAAAAGCCACCAAAAAGGCGTTGTGGGGGTCATCAGCTGCGAGGTGGAGATGGCGCGCGCCGGTTACCCGGTGGCGATAGGACTCCACAGTCAGATTCAGGGTGGCCACCGGCTCGCGGTGGAGAAGCTCAAAAGCGTCGTGATTCATATATCGGTCCCTTTTTCGGCTCGGTCGGGATGTGGTATTTTTAGTCTCTCGAAAGCATAGTTCCCAAAGGGAAGGGTTACAAAGGGTTAAGAGACATCCTTTAAGGATTCAGAGTCGTCTTGGTCTTTGGGAGTTCCTGGTGGGGGTGAGAGAGCTTTCCTGAGGATCCCTGCGTCGGATGGTCTGGGTGGGTTCAATGTGGTCTCCACGGGAAGAGGAATTATTTTTTTCGATGGGGGGATGCGTCTCTCTGGTGGAGAGTTAAATAGCTGTATTTGTTGTTAAAACTTGTACTAATAAATAACGCTTATCATTGATCAGTATTATTTATCATTGTAAAACGTTTCAGCAACCTCTAATATTCGAATAGTGTCACATTCCGCAGTTTGAGCAGTCAGCAAGGTGACAAAATGGTCTGCCGCCACACCGGGAATTCCCATACGGCTACCGGGGGCAGGCCCTCATCCACACACACACCTTTTCGGAGAGGTGAATCATGGCCGACGGTAACGCCACGAACCGAACAATTTTGGTCGTGGGAGGTGGGATAAGCGGTCTGACCACAGCGGTAGAAGCCGCTGAGGTTGGATACGATGTCATTCTGGTCGAGAAGGAGCCCCAACTCGGCGGTAGAGTGTCCCAACACCACAAGTATTTCCCCAAGCTGTGCAGTCCCTCCTGCGGACTGGAAATCAACTTCCAACGAATCCGCAACAATGACCGGATTCGCGTTCATACCCTGGCGGAAGTGGAAGAAATTACCGGCGGTCCAGGCAACTATACCGCTCGTATTCGTCAGAACCCCCGCTTTGTCAACGAAAAGTGCACCGCTTGCGGTGACTGTTCCAAGGCGTGTGACACCGAAGTGGACAATCCTTTCGACTTTGGTCTGGGCAAGGTGAAGGCGATTCGCAACGCCCACCAGATGGCTTTTCCCAACCGCTATTTCATGGATCCCGAGTTTGCAGGAACCGATGCCGCCAAAAAGCTGGTCGAGGTGTGCGATGCCGGTGCCATCGAGCTGGACCAGCAAGCCGAAACCATGGAGCTGAATGTCGGCAGCGTGGTGTGGGCCACCGGTTGGAAGCCATACGACGCTGAAAAGATCCTCCCCTATGGGTTTGGCCGCTTTGACAACGTCACCACCAACATGCGTTTCGAGCGGCTTGCCTCTGTCACTGGTTCTACCGAAGGCAAGATCACCCGCCCCTCGGATGGCAAAGAGGTGAAGAATATCGCCTTTATCCAGTGTGCGGGTTCCCGGGATCACAACTATCTGCCCTTCTGTTCCCGGATCTGCTGCCTGGCCTCCATGAAGCAGACCCAATATGTCCGGGAGCAGCATCCCGACGCCACCATTACGGTTTATTATATCGACCTTCGGGCCATGGATCGCTATGAGGCGTTCCAGCAAAAGGTACAGGCTGATACCGGCATTCGCTGGATCAAGTCCAAGCCCGCCCGCATCGATGAAAATCCGGAAAACAAAAATCCCATCGTCGTGGGCGAAGATACCCTCACCGGTGAGCGGTATGCCGATGAATACGACATGGTGGTTCTCGCAACCGGTATGGAGCCCAACTCCGACACCAGTCGGGTGCCCGCAGAAGGGGTCACCTATGACGACTACGGATTTGTGGTAAACCAGGGGAGTGGCATCCATGCCAGTGGCTGCTCTACCGCTCCGGTGGACGTGGCCAGCTCGGTTCAATCGAGCACCGCCATGGCCTTGAAAGCGATTCAAACCGTGGCGAAGGGAGGTTGATCAACCATGGATAAGAAGATCGGCTGTTATATTTGCACCGGCTGTGGAATTGGCGATGCCATGGATGTGGACGCCCTCGGTGCTGTTGCTGCCAAGGAACAGAAAGTTCCGGTAGTCAAAAATCACGAACTCCTCTGCGGACCCGAAGGGGTCGCCATGATCCGTCAGGACATGGAATCCGAAGGAGTGAATGCACTGGTCATCGCGGCCTGCTCCCCTCGGGTAAAGGTCGAAGAGTTCCGCTTTGGTACCGAGCTGATGGAACGGGTGAGCCTGCGGGAAAATGCCCTCTGGATCCATCCGGTTGAAGAAGGGGTCGAGGAGGCTGAAGAAGATCTGCAGATGGCGGGTGAGGATTATATCCGCATGGGGTGCGTCAAGATCAAAAAGATGAACACCCCCAAGCCCTTCATTGATGATAACTTTTCCAAGCAGATTCTGGTGGTGGGTGGTGGTATTACCGGTATGACCGCAGCGAAGGAAGCAGCGGCCACCGGTTACAAAACCATCCTGGTGGAAAAGGAGGCAGAGCTGGGTGGGCGTATCGGCAAGATGAAGAATATCTCCCCCACCAAGGCCCCCTACAACTATCTGGAAGAGAATCCGGTCCCAGCTCTGATCGAGGCGGTCAATAACGACGCCAACATCACGGTGCTGACCAATGCCCGGGTGATGCAGACGACCGGCGCTCCCGGACTCTTTGATCTCACCATCAAGAACGGCTCAGGTGACGTACACGAGCGGGTGGGGGCCATCATCCTCACCACCGGTTCCGAAACCTACGATCCGGCCAAGCTGCCCCACCTGGGTCACAGCGACAACGCCGATGTCATCACCTCCATGGAGTTTGAGGAGATGGTGAAGGCGGGCAAGATCAACCGTCCTTCCGATGGACAACCGGCCAAGCGGGTGGCGTTTTCACTCTGTGCCGGTTCCCGGGACAAGGAGCATCTGGAATATTGCTCCGGGGCTTGCTGCACCTACTCCATGAAGCAGGCGCTGAATGTGAAGGAGCAGTATGCGGATGCCTCCACCTACCTGATCTATCAGGAGATCCGTACTCCGGGTCAGATGGAGGATTTTTACCGTAAGGCCCAGGATGAAGGCAGCGTCTTCATCAAGGGGGATGTGAAAAAGGTCGCCAAGGGTTCCGGCGGCGGCTTGAGCGTCGAAGTGGACGACAAGCTCCTGCGGGCCACTGAAAATCTGGAAGTGGATCTCCTGGTTTTGGCTACCGGTATGACGCCCAACATCGACACGGTTGATCCCAACAATCCTTCTCCGATGGGAGATGTGGACGAGGGGGCGGTCAAACAGGTGCTGAATCTCCAATACCGTCAGGGTCCGAGTCTGCCCGAGTTGAAATGGGGTTTTCCGGATTCCCACTTTATCTGCTTCCCTTATGAAACCCGGCGTACCGGCATCTATGCGGCTGGTCCCGCCAGGCGTCCCATGACGGCAGCTGCGGCGATGTCTGATGCCACGGGGGCCGCCTTAAAGGCGATCCAGGTTGTGGAATCGGTCTCCCGGGGGGCCGCCGTCCATCCCCGGGCTGGGGATCTCTCCTATCCTTCCTTTCGGGAAGATGGCTGTACCCAGTGTAAGCGTTGTACCGAGGAGTGTCCTTTCGGGGCGATCAACGAGGATGAAAAGGGCAACCCCCTCTTCAATCCCACCCGTTGCCGCCGCTGCTCCACCTGTATGGGGGCCTGTCCTCAAAAAATCATCTCCTTCGACAACTATTCGGTGGATATGATCGGTGCCATGTTGAAGGAGTGCGAAATTCCCGAGGAGGACGAAGAGAAGCCGCGTATTTTGGTTCTTGGCTGTCAGAACGACGCCATGCCTGCTCTGGATATGGCGGCGACCAAGGGAGCCAAGATCAGTCCTTATGTCCGCTTCATTCAACTGCGCTGCATGGGCTCCATGAGTCTGGTGTGGATCGCTGATGCGATGTCCACCGGTTATGATGGCGTCATGCTCATGGGCTGCCGTCACGGTGAAGACTATCAGTGCCACAACGTGCGGGGCTCGGCGCTGGCTGAAATCCGCCTCTCCAAGGTTTCGGAGACGTTGGACCGGCTGCAACTGGAGAGCGAGCGGGTGAAGATGATCGAGGTCAATATCGTTGACTCCGAAACCCTGCCTGGGGCGATCAACAAGTTTGTTGAAGATCTTGATGAGTTTGATCCGAACCCCTACAAGGAGTTCTAGACCAAAAATGCCCGGGGGGCGGCGCTGCCGCCTTCCGGTTTTTTTTCTGAAGTGTTCCGACAGGAGATCAAATCATGGCTTACGACCTCTCCTTTGCCCGAGACGTCTATGAAAAATCCGAGATGGGGCATTGGATCAAGATGTGTATGCAGTGCGGCGTATGTGCCGGATCCTGCCCCTTGGGGCCCCACTGGGAGCATTCCCCACGCCAGCTCTTTCAGATGGTACGGGGGGGGAAGAAAGAGGAGGTATTGAAAAGCTCCTCCATGTGGATGTGCACCTCGTGCTACAACTGCATCGCCCGCTGTCCCCGGGGCTTGCCCATTACCCATATCGTTCATGGCTTGGCGCGTTATGCCTCCGAGCAGGGTATGGCCGATCCTAAACAGCCGACCCACCGTTTTGCCAAGGATATTTTTTGGGAAAACATCACCGCGACGGGGCGGGTGGCCGAAGCGCTTCTCACCATGCGGCTCTATTTTGTGGATGGCCTGGGTTCCGGCATCAAGATGGGCTTGGAGATGAAAGACCAAGCCATTGGCATGCTCAAGACCAAGCGTCTCAATCCCATCCCCTTCCGGGGCAAAATCAAAGGTTATGCCGGTTTCAAGGCCATGTTGGACAAGGCCTCGGAGTTGGAAAGCAAGCATAAGGAGGCTTAAGGATGAAGGAGTACACCTTTTACCCCGGTTGCAGCTCCGAGAAGGGTGCCTCGGCCGCCAACATGGAAAATTCGGTCCATGCGATGTGTAAGATGCTGGGCATCAAGCTGAACGAAATCGATGACTGGAACTGCTGTTCCGCTTCCATCGGCTATGCCGGTGGCGGTGAGTTGCCCCGTATGGCCATGTCGGCCCGTAATTTTGCCCTGGCCAAGCAGCAGCAGGGGGACAAGGATCTGGTAGCGACTTGTGCGGCCTGCTGGCTCGCCATGCGGGAGACCGCCGAGCGCATTGATGAGGAGCCCCAGGTCAAGGCCGATCTCAATACCGCCCTTAAAGAAGCCGATCTTTCCTATGACGGGGGCATCAAGACCCGGCATATGGTGGAGGTGCTGATTGAGGATTTTGGTTGGGACGCCCTGAAAGCCAAGGTCACCAAGCCTCTGACCGGGATCAAGATGGCCGGTTATGTGGGTTGCCAGACCAACCGCCCCTTCGGTATCTGTGGCGACAGCTTCGAAAATCCTGAATATCTGGACAAGATGATCGAAGCGGTGGGGGCTACGGCGGTTCCTTTCGACAAAAAAGTCGCTTGCTGTGGCGGCGCTTTGGCTTTTTCGGAGAATGACAAATCCTGCGCCCTGATCAAGGATATTCTCCAGGCGGCAGCGGACAATGGCGCGGAAGTGATTGTTACTCCGTGCCCGGTCTGTCAGCTCAATGTGGAAGTGTATCAGTCCAAAGTGAATCAGATGTTTGGTACCAACTTTAACATCCCGGTGGTCTACTATTCCCAGCTCTTTGTGCTGGCCTGGGGTGGTAGCTGGACCGATTCCGCTTTGAATCAGCAGGTGGTGTCAGCGGATGTGTTGAAAAAATTCGCCTGATTCCAGCCTGATAGCTGTAAACAAAAAAACGCCTCTCCGGGAGACTGGAGGGGCGTTTTTGTTTAGAGTGCGCTGGTTGATATGCTGAATGGGATATTGCGTGTAAACGTAGCTATCTGATGAGGGGAATGTATGTCGATTCGACTCAATTTGGGGTGTGGGGAGCGACGGCTGCCGGGGTTTATCAATGTGGATAAATATGGTTCTCCGGATCTGTTGCACGATCTGGAGAGCACCCCCTGGCCTTGGGAGGATGATTCGGTGGTTGAGGTGGCAGCCCATCACGTTTTGGAACATCTGGGCGCTACCACAGAGCTATATTTTGCCATCATTCAGGAGCTTTACCGGGTTTGTGCTTCACAGGCTTTGATTGATATCCGTCTTCCTCACCCCCGACACGATGATTTTATCAATGATCCGAGTCACGTTCGGGCCATTACCGGTGATGGCTTGATGCTTTTTTCCAAGGCCAGTAATCGGCAATGGCAGAGGGAGGGGCGATCCAACACACCTCTTGGGCTACAGCTGGATGTGGATTTTGAAGTGGTCAAGACCACTCTGCTGTTGGATCCGGCTTGGATGGAAAAGCTCAATACCGGGGTCTGCCAAGAGGAGGATATTCGTCGGGCGATCAGTCAATACAACAATGTGGTCAAGGAAGTACACGTCGTACTCAAGGTTGTGAAGTGAGGTCGATATGTTTCCGGTCGCCGGATTGAGCTGTTTTCATGTTTCAAGACCGTTAGAGAGTGGCACATCTCTTCAGCAGCTTGGTGGAATGACGAAGGAAGCGCCGACAGGAAAGTGCTGAAAGATAATAGTTGTTCGTGTGAGGGGGCTTCGGGTGGGCCATTCAGGTGGTGGAGAGGGGCAGCCCAATCGAATTAGGGGGGGCCTTATGCCAGCCACCCCACAAAGGTTCCCAGGAGAGCCATCACAAGCCCCAGCCATAGAATATTCATTACCAGCTCAACCAGTGTGAACGATCCATCAGAGAGGGTTGAAAATAGGCCCAGTATGCTGCCGATTATCATCCCATAAAAGGACCAGCTGGAAGTGTGGGTGAAGAGCTGCCATCCTCCGAACCCCAGGAGGAGGAAAAATATCAGGAGAGAGAATCGCCCCATGGCCCCTTTTTCGTTAAGAAAGATTGCTTCTGGCGTGGGGGATCCGTTGTTTCAGAAAAAGTGCGGTGGAATTTTGCTGGTGGAATTCGATCCGTCAGCCTTTCAGCCGCTCTTCCCGAATGTGGGCGATCACCTTCAACACTTCCCCAGCCACGATGGGCTTGGCTGTGACTCCGTCCATACCCGCTGCATGACACATATCCACCGTATCGGTCAGCAGGTCCGCAGTGAGAGCAATCACCGGTAGGTTGGCCAATACCGGGTTATCCCAAGCTCGGATGCGGCGGGTGGCTTCGATGCCATCCATGCGGGGCATGCGGATATCCATCAAAACGGCATCAAAGGAATTTTCATCCATTTTATCCAGAGTTTCCAACGCTTCCAGGCCATTTTCACACACCGTAATCCGATGGCCTTCCGCTTCCAATAGTTTTTGGGCCACCAACCGGCTCACCTGGTCGTCTTCCACCAGAAGGATGGCCAGAGGGGGGAGTTGGATGGATGGCAGATCCGCCTCATGGGGCATTAAAAAGGGTTTTATTGGTTTTTCAAAGGGAAGGGAGACCAAAAAGGTGCTCCCTTCTCCTTCAACGCTCTGCAAGTTGATCTCACCCTCCATCATATCCACCAAGCGCTTGCAGATGGCCAACCCCAATCCCGTCCCCCCATAACGGCGGCTGATGCTGGAATCCTTTTGGACAAAAGGTTCGAACATCCCCTCCTGGACATCTTCCGGGATGCCGATGCCGGTATCCACGACCGAAAAAAGCAGCGTTTCCTTGCCAGAAGAAGTCGGCTCTCCCCGCTCCACCCGCACCGTGACACTGCCCTTGGCGGTAAACTTGATGGCATTGCCGATCAGGTTGATCAACGTCTGGCGCAAGCGGACCGGATCGGTGCGGATCAGGCGAGGTAGATCGCTGGCCATTTCAACTTGTAGCGCCAATCCCTTGGTGTTGGCCGGAGCCGAAAGCAGGTCGGTGGTTTCGGTGATCAGTTCTGCCAGGGAAAAATCATTGAACTGAACCTCAAGCTTGCCCGCTTCGATTTTGGAGAGGTCCAGGACATCGTTCAAAATAGCCAATAGGGCCTTGTTGGAAGCGGTGATGGTATCCAGATAGCCATGCTGGGTGGCATTCAGATCGGTCAACAGCAGCAGATCCACCATTCCCTGAATGCCGTTCATGGGGGTGCGGATTTCGTGACTCATGGTGGCTAAAAATTCCGACTTGGCCTGATTGGCCGACTCAGCGGCTTCCTTGGCCCGTTGCAGCTCTTCCGTTCGGGTTTGTACCAGGCTTTCCAGGTGGTTGCGGTGGGCCAGAAGCTCCTGATCCCGCTCCTGAATCCCTGCCAACATGTGATTGAACCCCTCAGCCAACCATAAAAGCTCGCCGCTCCCCTCTTCTCGGGCGCGCATGGCATAGTCCCGGTTGTTGGAAACATTGACCGTCAATCGGGTGAGGCGAGTGAGGGGGGCGGTGATTTGCCCCAGGAGAAGATTGGCCAACAACAGAGCCCCACCCAAGGCCAGGAGAAACACCCCGGCCATTTTGAGGATGTTTTGAAACATCAATTCGTGAAAAGGCTGGAGTGTGGCCCTCACCCGCACCTGGCCCAGGTATTCATCTTCCCACAGCACATCCGCTGCCACATATAGCTCTTTTTGGCCCCATTTCACCCCTTGGCTGGGATGCCATTCCGATTGGGGCTGGTAGGTCTGGCCCGGCTTTTCAAAGTGGGTGAGGGGTTGGTCGTTGGCGAGGCGGAGTTCGGCTGCCAGAACTTCGGGAATGGCGGCTAGAATGGTCAGGCGTTTATTGGCGGCCTGGGCATCCTGGAAGGCCATGGCCCCCACGCTGTTGGCAGCAACCAGCTGGGTTTGGGCAGAGAGGGAGTTGAGCAGCTGGTAGGACAACATCTGCCACTGTTGATAAATGACGATAAAAAAGGTCAGGGCAAAGCTGATGGAAACGGCAACCGTGGTAAATAAAAAAACCCGACCCCGAATCGATCCTCTGCCACCCTGGTTACTCTTGGCGGAAAACCGGGAGGGGGAGGTGGTGGCGGGGTTGGAAATATTTCCCTCAGTGGGTGGGGGAGTGCTCTTGGGGGTTTGGCTCATGGGATCACCTTGGCGGCGATTTCAAGAAGTTCCGAGCTGATGGAAAGACCGTTTTCTTTCAAAGCTCCCAGATTGACCCCCAGGCGCAAATAAGAGTCATCTTCAAAAAGGGATACCATGCCACCCACTTCAGCAAATTGGGGTAGATCGCTGATGGTCAGTGGATGGTGGTGGCCCAGGGTTTTGAGGGTGGCCGGAAGTTGACCGTTGACCAGGGTGCTGAGAAAAACAGCATGGCAGTTGGCCGCCTGATGGGTTGCCTCTATATGGCGAACTTCCAGAGAGCGGTTGCCGATGATGCGACCGGAAAGACGATTCAGAGTCTCTATTGATGGTTTTTTCCCTAGTACACAGAGGGTCAGTGGAGCATCACCAACATCCGGCCAAGCCACAAATTTAAGGATGTTGAAGACGTAAGCCA